>CAYVXT010000082.1:0-6823 GCA_964455485.1 uncultured Candidatus Saccharibacteria bacterium | reverse complement strand
TACGCTCGACGCAAAGTGCTAACTCCGACAGAAGAATTCCGCTCGGCTCGCTGTGCTCGCCCTGCCCCTCGCTCCGTCCGCCAAATTCCACTCATTCATTTTTTAGGCGGGGTGTTTTTTGAAATTGTATGAGGGCGGACGTCGCTCGGGTCAGGCTTCTTCTAAGGAAGAAGCAAGCGGAATTCCAAACGGCTCAAATGGCAGGAAATGAGCCGTTTGGAAAAGACAGAAGAAAAAAGGTGTCTCGTTCATTACTCTATATTTTGGCGGTCTGAATACGATTCACCCTCGGACATCCGTCCTCGGGCATTTCCGCTATGGCTACTCGCGCCTAGATTGCTTGGTGCGGTGCTTTTCCTCGCACTTCCCGCGTGCTCGCGGGTGCTCGGGCACCGCTCCTTTTGGGGAGAGGAAGGAATCCTCTCCCCAGCTTCGGGCTCCTCCTCGCAGTGGTAATTTAGATTTTGTAGTGCTTTGGTTTACTTGTGGTTATTTAACTTTTAGTGAGATACTGTTTGTGCCTTCGGAGTCCGCCCTCGCACAACCCCTCTCCACATTTTCATTCTTGATTTCTGTGTGTCGCTTTCGCTTCGGATTTCTCTGACTTCGATTAACGACGGCGCTCATATTCAGCCACGCCATAGCGGAAATGCCCGAGGACTCAAACCAGTGTGTGTTTGACCCGCCCTCCCAGTTCGCACACACAAGAACTCCCAAAAATTCAGAAGAAAATAAAAATCAAATTTTTTCATACTTTACTCCAGTTCCTGTTTTCCCGACTTGTTTTATTTTTCCTTCCTTTTCCAAAGTTTCCAAATATCTTGTAGCTGTCGCATCAGAAACATGCAAAAGTTTTTCTACTTCGTCGTTGGTTACTGTTTGCCCTTCGGCAAATAGATTTAAAATTTCATTTATTTTCTCCCTTTTCTTTTCCTGTCTTGTTTCGTTAGCCAGTTTTAGATTTTCTTGTCTTTGTTTCGTCTTTATTTCTTCCGTTAGATCTAACGGCTCATTTCCTGCCATTTGAGCCGTTGGTTGTTGCGGGGCAGTTTCTGGAGGATTTTTAGGAGTTTCCGGAGCTGGATTTTGCTCCAGTTGTGGTTCTGGCGCAGGAGCTGGTTCGCTTGCCCCGTGAGACGAGGATGTCTCGTCTTTTACGGGGAACGGCTCATTTGCGGAAATATCATTATTGACCGGAATGGCCTCTTCGGGGTCTGGAGCGGCCTCTGCCGGCCCAGATGGTGCTTCAGCGGGCACAGAATCTGTCGGCGGAGTAGGTGCGTCGGGCATGGGCTCTTGAGGGCTCACTGGAATAGGGTTTGGTGCAGAAATTGGGTTTTCTACCGGAGGAGTAGAAACTGGCTCCGGTTGAGTTGGTTCAGGAGAAGTTTGTGTATTTTCATCTGACATATTTAAAGTATAACAAATTTAATTTCTAAAAAATTTATCATTTGATAAGCTTGCTGGTGTGTCTAATATCACAAAAGGAACCATATCTTTAATATATCCCAATAAAACACTTATTGATTTTTCAGATTCTACACATTGAACAATGAGCGCTTTCGCAAGAGAATATTGACCACCACCCCTTCCCCATAGTTCTTGAAAAGAAGCTGTCGCATTATAATAATATTGAGCACCAGATATCCAAATTTGTCCTAGCCACGCTGGCATTTTATCAAAAAGAAATCGACTCAAATCTAGATCCCCAGGATTTTTTATATGTATTTCGGATAATTCTCTTAATATATCGTCGTCATTATTTTTTATGGCCAATTCTAATTTATCTCGCTTTTCTATCAAATCTTTTTTCCAATTTTCTAAATTAACTCTAACATGTATCACATAAAAAGCTTCTGGTAAAACCTCTAACTGACGTTGTATTTTGGCGTCATCGATACTCTTTCTTGTGGCGGCAAGAGATTGGTTTGCTAGCCAAGTTTGGTAGATAACAAATAATAAGGCAGCTGTATTAATTATAAGCGTTATAGCAATAAATGGATCGTCCACGAAGGAATCAATAATAGTGCTAGTACCATTTTCCATAAAATTATTTATTCCTCTCATTAATTACAGAATCCAATGATTTTTTAAAATTTTCTTCAGTCAACACTTGTATATGATCGGACAATGGATTTTTACGATTATTCATCTTGTCGTTTATAATTTCTTGGGTTATTTCTTTATTTCCAACCAAAACAAAATAGACGGGAAATTTAACCCCAATATATTTTTTGAATTTGATATTCACAACACCCACTAAAGAGTGCATATCCATTGCATAAAACAAATCAATAACAATCCCACTGGTATCTGAAGTGTAGATGAAAAAATCTGCCGCTGTATCACCAGGTCTAATAATTTTATGTTCGTGAACTCTAACCTCTGGAATTTTTGAAACCAGATAATTATAAAATTCTTCTTCATATTTTCTGGCTCTTTTGTCTGCACTAGCGGCCATATTTGATCTCGTTATTCCGGTACGGTAATCTTTGGGTATATCAAGACCAAGAGTCTCTCTGAGTTTTGTTATTCCACCAAAAGATCTTTCTAAAGTTTTTCTAGTCGGTAAATATTCAAAATCATCCACCTCTTTTGATGTTGGATAATGTCCGTTAATTTCTAAAAAATAGTTAAAGCCGTCTCTAAGATTATCTATACTCCACTTACTAATTCGTGAAGTGTTACCCTCTTTTCTAAGATGTAAATATTTTGTATCCATTCAAATAAATTTACATAGCCTCATTTCTTCTATCAAAATGCGATTTAAATACATTCACTCCACCAAGCTCGTGAACGGGAGTATAATATTTATCACATTCAAAACATTTCCAACCACCCCTACTATTCCACATTTGAAGATGTATTCTCTTTTTAGAACCATCAAGACATTTTTGGCAAAATGGAACGCTGTCTCCATCTTTCCAATACAAACCATTCTTTAGGGTAAAAATTTTTTCAGCTTCTAATTCCAATTTTAAAGTCTGATTTTCCTCTTTTAGAGAAATGTTGTCATCTTTTAGAGAAATTATATATTCGCGAAGCTGAACTATTTTTTCTTGCAAATCCAAAGTTGCCGCCTTCTTAACCAACGTAGTAATCGATTCAAGTATTGATTTGACCTCAGTGAAATTCATATTTCTATAAAAACATTGTACCACTTTTATCCATATTTTCAAAGGGTTTTAACGGCTCAAAAAGTCATCGTTGACAGCTTGACTTTTGTATTGTGCGGGTGTATAATATATGGTAGAAAGGAAGGTGTAAAATGAGTTTCCTTGTAAAGATGGGTGCACCGGAAACAACCGATGAAATTGTGGCCTATCTCAATGCCAACGGTTTCTACTATGTGCATGAGTGGATCAATCAGGAAAACTTCCCACTCACTGCAAAAGAGGTACAGAGAGATGATGAGATCGTGATTTATGACCCTGGCGCCAGCTTCACGGAAGAAGAGGGTCTCGCGATTCTCAAGCGAGAAAGATTACTGCGCCCGACCTACGAGCATGCGCTTCGATTCGCTCGCGAACACGGAACGAGGGAGAATTTTTCTGAAGATTTGTTTGTAACATTTCTCCACGACCCATGGAAAGAACCGCGTGGCGATCGGCGTATCATCGAGGGAAAGTTTTCTCTCGAAGATCGCTCTCTCGGACTCGGTTACCCGGATGCTCCCCGTGGGATCCGTATCAAGCGTGTCTTGGCCGGTGTTCGTTCCCAATGATCTGAAATGATATCGAGATGAAGGAGTTCTTTTACATGCAACTTCAATATCAAACGGTCAAAGGTCCTCGACGGCATTACTCTCTCACTCGAGAAGAGGAGCAAGAGATTGCCGAAAAGGGATCGGATTTCGTAGAGACACAGATGTACGGCCTGATCCAAGATATCAGTTTGCTTGGCGCCATGAACTACAAGGATCACCCGGATTTCTTTCGAGCGAATAGTTTGATCTGGATCTGGGTTCAGATGAAAGCCGACCAAGTTCGGTCCAATGTCTACATCCTCATGGCTTGGCAGAAGATCTTCTCGATCAATGAGCTCGCCAGACGGATGAAGATGAACCCCTCTTTTATCGGACGGATGCTCTCTTTGGAGAAGCCGGTCGATTTCGGAGGGTGGAACATCGATACCCTTTTCCGCCTGTCCGCAATCCTCAAGGCCAGACCGGAATTGCTCCTCGAGGCCAATTTGAATCGTGCAGTTGGCGATGAAGTGATCAATTGGCAAATATGACCCGCCCCCACGGACAAAATCCGGTGGAGGGCGGATTTTGTTTTTATAAAAAATTTTGCCCCCGCTCTCATACCACTTTTAGCGGTATTTTGAAAGGGTTTTAAAGGATTAGAATCTTGCTCATTTTGGGCTTGACAGGAAAGGTGAAAGGGTGTATAATTAAGGGTAGGAGATAGTAAAAATGTCCACAGGCTTATTGGAGCGTATGGCGGTTTCCATCGATCGGGATTGGCTCGTCGCTCAAATCGACGCGATTGAGAGCCTTTCTTTCCGCGAACGTATCACCGCAGGCAAGTGCCTCGGCCGTTTCGACCGCACATCGTGGTCGACCGAAGAAGTCGCCTTCCTCGGCGGCGGGAGTTTGGACAGAGTGAAAGAGATCGCCACCATGGCGCTCGATCACTGCGTTCGTCAAGCGCCCGACGAGGGCGTGCGTGCCGAACTGAATCGGATCGGCAATTGGTTGTTCCCGACAGAGTAGTACCTTCATGAGCTGTAATCTTTCTTCGGAAAGGTTCGGCTCCTGATCTGGTTCCATCGAAAGTTGGTGGGCCTAGAGACAGGAATTAAATTTGTTCTTTGGGAGATAAATAAATATGACACTGCAACAACCGACGCAGCAGGTTTTCGATGGAGTTGTTGTGGGATTCGCGATGCTGGTTCACGGAATACGGGAACAGCGCAGAACCTACGACTCTGTCAAAGAAATGGAAGAAGGTCGTAAGCGACTTCAGGCAACAGCTTTTCATCAGGGATGGGACGCACCGATTCCCACCGACTTCATGGTCCGCTTCAAAACGGACTCCGGCGAAGAAGAGGATGTGGATCTGTATCAGTATTACGTTCCGCATCTTTCCAAGGGAGACCCGGCAAACAAGATCCTCTGCAAATGCGGCGCCGTAGCTTGGAGAATCGGCAAAGCCGAGCTCTTCGCCAACATGCCGCCGTTCGTCTGCGACGACTGCAAACAGAGCGATGCGATGGACGAAGTCGAGTATCTCAAGGAGATCGACGCCGACCCGCGCGATTTGCCGCAGTAGTTCATTCACAAGGGCCAGCCGCACAAGCGCGCTGACCCTCCTACCAGAGCATTCAAAATTTGAGTGTTGCGGTGGGAGTTTTCCCAGGAAGGAGTTCTTTTAGCATGAGGGCGAAAACATTTGCGGAACTGGAACAGGCCGAGAACGTAACTTTCGAGGAGCTCTCCGCTTCTCTGGAAGATTACGCGGCCGGTGGTTGGGGAATTTCGGCGCGAGTCGTCAAAAAGCTCGTCGACAAGCTGGATCCCTCAATCGAAGATTTGGACATCCTGGTCGCATCGACATGCAGGGGCTTCAACAACCAGGCAAATCGGCGGGAAATCGAAGCCGCTGGCGAATACCAGGACTTGCTGATGCACCTTCAAGGCAAATCCGCCGCGAAAATGTGTTTGTAGTTTGCACCTGCACAAGTTAGGGTGACCAGCGATGGCCACCCTTTTCATTTGCCCAAAATTTAATTACACTTGTGTTATGAAAATCATTATTACGGGAATAGCCGGAACTGGTAAAACTACCGTTCTATCAGAACTACAAAAGTATGGATATGTTGTTATTGATCTTGATGCGACCGGCATGTGTATATGGAAAAATATAGCTACGGGCGAAATCACCGAATATGGACCCACAGGAAGAGATCAAAAATGGATCAACGAGCATGGATGGTATTGCAATATAGAAACTCTCAAAAAACTTCTTTCGTGTATACGAGAAGATAAGGATATTTTTGTTGCTGGTGTTTCAGAAAATATAGAAGAAGTTGTTGCAGAGTTTGATAAAGTATTCTTCCTTAATGCTTCTGATGATGTCATAAAACAAAGGCTTTTGAAACGCACAAACAATCACTTTGGTAAAAAAGAAGATGAGCAAGAAGCTATCTTTGCTTGGAGAACAGAATTGATGAATAAGATAAAAAATTTTACAGAAGTTGATGCAAGTAAAAGTCCCAATGAAATTGCAGAATTTATTTTAGGTAATTTGAGAAAATAATATGGCTTGGGAAGATAGACCACAAATAATTAAAGATGTTGGATTTGATTTTTCTTGGGACTCAAAGAAAGTCTGGGCTTTGGATATTCCAATAGAAGAAATGGACATGCAAGATTTAATTTGGCACTTTGATATTCCGTTTTGGGAGGTTGAAGATACCGACGATTACAATTTAACTCCTTGGGAAGTGGTTGATGATCCGGATAAGCATTCGATTCATTACAAAAAAATTCAAGAAGCTGATCTCAAATACCCGATTGATATTATGGAAAATAAAGGTCGATGGCTTATTCTCGATGGACTTCACAGATTGGTAAAAGCCCACACACAAGGATTAAAGAAAGTGATGGTGAGAAAAATTCCGAGGGAGAAAATTAATGAGATACTTAAAAATTAGATACAAATTTTGCCCTCGCTTCCGTCCGCCCTCATACAATTTCAAAAAACACCCCGCCTAAAAAATGAATGAGTGGAATTTGGCGGACGGAGCGAGGGGCAGGGCGAGCACAGCGAGCCGAGCGGAATTCTTCTGTCGGAGTTAGCACTTTGCGTCGAGCGTA
>CAYVXT010000081.1:0-9215 GCA_964455485.1 uncultured Candidatus Saccharibacteria bacterium | reverse complement strand
ATCGGCTTCTTCCTCGATTTGACTCAGGGGGTATCGGCAGTGATATTGGCATTTTGGCTTGGAGCCATTGTTTCTTTAATAATGTTGGTGCTTAAAAAAACTGATTTATCTTTACCTTTTATAAACAAGCATCTAACTTTTAAATCAGAAATACCTTTTGGGCCATTTTTGTCGTTGGGAATAATATTTAGTTTTTGGCTTAATCTTGACCTTTTTCAAATCGGTCCGCTCCTAGGTTTATGAAAATAAATAACAATAAAAAAAATAGTTTTGAAAACGGATTCACCTTGATGGAGCTTATGGTGGTTATTTCGATAGCAACAGTACTTATCACTTCAGTAATAATCCAACAAGATAAATGGAACGATCAGCTTGTTGTCTCATCACAAACATACGAAATGACCCTTATGTATAGACAGGCGCAATACTACAGTTTGGCAGTGAGAGAAGATGTTGGTGGAGGGGGGGATAAATTTAACACAAGTTATGGTGTGTATATTAATATTGATGATCAATCAATTCCAAAATATGTTTTTTTTGCGGACCGAGATCAGGATATATTTCTTGACAGTGGAGAAGCTATGGAAACCAAAACCCTTACTAGAGGGGTTACTATAGACAGAATTTGTGACGTGCAAAGTAATGGTACGGAGAATTGTAGGAAGGTTGATGGTTCTGGTGGTAATGGCAATCTTCGTAAAGTCGGTGTTACTTTTTTGAGGCCATCTACAAATGCGAGAATACAGTTTTGGAATGGAGGCAACAACGAATCAGGCTCAAACGAAAAAGTAAAAGTTTATTTGAAATCACCTAAAGGTAAGGAAAATTCAATTACTATTGATGTAAATGGTCAGATTTCAGTATCACAATGATAAGTAAATTTTTAAATTTTAAATATTCAAACTTAAAACTTTCTAGGGGTTTTACACTTGTAGAAATGATGATTGCGATTACTTTGTTTTTGGTTGTTGCAGCTATTTCGATCGGTGCGGTAATAACAATATTCAACGCAAATACTAAATCCAGAACTTCAAAGACGGTGGTAGACAATCTTGATTTGGCTCTTGAAGATATGACTAGAACTGTAAGGTTCGGTACCCATTATCGTTGTGGAAGTGGTGTTCCAACTAACCCGGAAACCGTAGGTGATTGTAACAATGGTGATTGGATGGCGGTACTTTTCAATAGTAGAACTGTCATATATAGGCTCGACAATGGTGTACTTAAAAAATCTGAAAATGGAGGAGCGACATACACTACTATTACATCTCCCGATACAAACATTCAACAATTTAGTGTTTATGTGCGTGGCAGCTCAACAAGTGATGATGTCCAACCATACGCTTTAGTTTTGGTAAAAGGTTATGTGGGTTCTAGGCCTACAACCCAAACTGCATTTAGCATCCAAACAATGATGTCTCAAAGGAATCTTGATCATAATTTGCCATAGCTATGAAAATATTATTTTCAACAAAACAAAAAAAGATTCGAGGAAATGGCTTTACTGTGCTTGAGGCAATTGTCGCTATCATGATTTTGTCGCTTGCGGTATCTGGAGCATTTTCATCCGTGAGACAAAGTCTTTCTCAGTCAATACTAGCTAAGGATGAAGTCAAAGCATTTTATCTGGCACAAGAAGGTGTCGAAGTTGTTAGAAACATGCGAGACAATAACCAAATAAAAAAGCTAGTTAATGAGTCGACGATAAACTGGTTGGCAGGAATTTCTGAGAATAATTCCGACCCTTGCTACTACGGTCAAATTTGTAGAGTTGACCCAACATCGACAACTGATAGATTTGTTCGATGTTCAATAGCTGGCTGCCCAAATTTGAACTTAGATACATCTACCCAAATAATGAGTTATGGCGCTGGCAACCCTACAAACTTCAATCGACAAATCAGTCTTGAATATATAAATAATGATCAGGTTGCAGTCGTGGTAAGGGTAGCGTGGACAAAGGGTATAATCAATCGAGAATTTAGAGCTAAAACGCTTTTATTTAATTGGGTAGTAACTCCATGAGGAAAAATAAAAATATAGTTGCATATGGCAATCAGAGGGGAATGACGCTTTTCATTGCGATTATTATAATGAGTATTCTTTTGTTTATTAGTTTTGCTGTTGTAAATATTGCAATCAAGGGCACACTCTTTGCTTCTTCGGGTAGGGACTCCCAATTTGCATTTTATGCAGCAGATGCTGGTATGGAATGCGCACTGTACTGGGATGCTAGGTCAAATGTATTTACTGATACCGAGGATGATAGCGAAATATCATGTGCTGGTATTGCCACAAACCCAAATATTATTAGAGATGGTGATGAAATACTTGGAACCACAACAATCACAGTTATTGGTGAGGACTTGGGTGTCCCTGCTGTAATAAATAGAGTTGGGACACCAGTAAACGCAAACCCATACCCTGTGTATTGGGCAAGCAGCATCTCTACTCCCGCTACATCAGTTACAGCAGGAAACTTTATTGTTGTCGGTGTTACATATTTTAAAGAATCAGGCCAGAGTATAAATACTGTTAGAGACAATGCTTCTGGTGGTGGTAATTCATATACCAGGGCCACTACAGTAACCGCAGGAAATCCGGGATATGTAAATGAAATTTGGTATGCAAAAGACATTAAAGGGAATAATTCAAACGTGATCACTGTGACTTTCAGTAGCTCCGTTAGATATTTGTCTTTAACTGCTGCAGAATATTCTGGGATCGATACGGTATCGCCACTTGATACTACGGCGATCAGTACTACCCAAACTGGCATCACAGTTACTTCTGACCCATTTACAACCATACGAGCAAATGAACTTATAATCGGGTATGCTCAAGTTTCAGCAGCTGGTCAAGCATGGACTCCAGGAGTGAATTTTTTAACTAGAAAGGAAGATGAGGATAGAATGACATTGCTAGAAGATAGGATAGTGACTCAAGTCCAAACCAATATTACAGCTAACGCTACAGTAAATATTAGTAGTCCAAAAACTATAACAATCGCTACTTTTAAGGCTGGGTTGACTGGAGGTAGCGGTGGATCTGCGACAAAAAAGAGCGTTTTCGGATTCATAATGAATGATAGTAATAATGCTAATGAGTCGTTGCCGTACTGTGCGATAGTGGAAGTAAATAAAAATAGTGATGGTACTAACTCCATATATTCTCGTGGCTACAATACGTGCGAGAATTCAACTAGAAGAATCGAAAGGGGAATCCAAGTCAATTATTGATGACTGTTGATTTTTAGTGTTTTTCAAGGATAATTAGGCTGTAATGGCTGCCCCTAAAGAAATAATTGATCGTATAAATAAACTCCGGGAAGCGGTTGAAAAATATCGTTATGAATATCACGTACTTGATAAAAGCGACATTTCACCTGAAGCCCTCGATTCGTTGAAAAAGGAACTGGTTGACTTGGAAAATAAATATCCAGAACTCATCACCCCCGACTCACCAACTCAAAGGGTAGCAGGTGAACCTCTTTCAGGGTTTAAAAAAGTACCACACAAAGTTCCTCAGTGGTCGTTTAATGATGCGTTTACAGAGGAAGACATAATCAATTTTGACACTAGAATAAAAAATTTTTTAAGAAAGGAAATCGGTGAATCGGTAAACCCAACCTATGTATGTGAACTTAAAATTGATGGTCTAAAAATAGTTTTGGAGTATCAAGATGGATTCCTTAAAACTGCTGCAACAAGAGGAGATGGTAAGGTTGGTGAAGATGTCACCCTAAATGTACGCACTATTGAAGCCGTTCCACTGAAATTAAATCAGCCTGTGAATTTAATTGTTGAAGGGGAAGTATATATTCCTAAGACAGAATTCGAAAGAGTAAACCAAGAACAAATTAAAAAAGGCGAGGACGTTTTTGCAAATCCACGCAATATGGCTGCCGGTACATTAAGGCAGCTTGATCCTAAAATCGTTGCCGAAAGAAGACTTTCTGTATTTATTTATGACTTGGCCGCTGTAGCTTTAGCGGGGGAGGCTTTGGCTCAAATAACCCCCCCTCCCGGCTTCGCCAAGGCTTCGACGGGCGAGTACATTAAGGGGGGGCAAGACCTTATAAACACTCAAGTTGATGAATTAAAATTCTTAAAAGAGCTTGGATTTAAAGTAAATAAGTATTTTAAACATTGTAAAAATATAAACGAGGTAATAAATTTTTGGAAAAATTGGCATGATAAAAAAGATAATCAAGATTATTTGATTGATGGTGTGGTCGTTAAGGTAGATGAGAGGGTATATCAAGATTTGTTGGGGTACACAGGCAAGGCGCCTCGCTTCGGTATTGCTTTTAAATTTCCTGCCGAGCAAGTTACCACTGTGGTCGAGGATATAGTTTTGCAAGTTGGTCGTACTGGTGTTTTAACTCCTGTTGCGCATTTACGACCTGTATCAGTGGCAGGCTCAATCGTTTCTAGGGCTACGTTGCATAACGAAGATGAAATAAAACGACTAGATGTAAGAATTGGTGATACAGTTATACTTCAAAAGGCGGGAGATGTGATCCCGGATATTGTTAGGGTTTTAGTTGAAATGCGCACCGGTAAGGAAAGAGAATTTGTATGGCCAAAGATGGTTGCAGATTGTGGGGAAAATGGGGAAATTGAGCGGATCCCAGGCCAAGCTGCCTGGAGGTGTAAAAATAAAAATTCTTTTATACAAAAAAAGAGAAGACTATATCATTTTGCAAGTAAACACGCGTTTAATATTGACCATCTTGGTCCAAAAATAATAGACGCACTCCTTGATGCGGAGTTAATTGCTACGTATGATGATATTTTCACATTAAAAAAAGGCGATCTTTTGGGGCTTGAAAGATTTGCAGAAAAGTCTGCGCAAAATTTGATTGATTCAATTGAGGTAGCAAGTAATGTTGCATTGCCTCGACTTATTGTTTCACTTTCTATACCTCAAGTAGGGGAAGAAACTGCATATTTGCTTGCTAAAAATTTTGGAACAATGGAAAAATTGGCAAAAGCAAAAATTGAAAATTTGCAGAGTATAGATGGAGTTGGACCAATCGTTGCAGAATCAATTGTAAGTTGGTTTAAAGATGTTGAAAATCAAAAACTTTTAAACCGGCTTTTGAAACATGTAAAAGTAGAATCTTCCTCAAACGAGCCTACAACCTCAAACCCAAATCTTTCTGGTAAGACTTTTGTTTTAACTGGGACTTTAAGCACAATGAGCCGCGATGAGGCTAAGGAAAAGATACGAGCCCTCGGAAGCAATGTCTCAAGCTCAGTTTCAAAGGAGACTGATTATGTAGTTGCAGGTGAAAACCCCGGAAGTAAATATGACAAAGCTATTGAATTAGGTGTAAAAATCCTTACTGAAGAGGAATTTTTGAAACTTTGACATTCTACTAATAAGTTTGTATTCTGATCGAGGAGGTAGGGATGTTTATTCGTTTTGTGGCTCTTGCCGGGTTTGTTTTCTTGGTATCGATCTGTGTGGTTTCGGTACAGGAAGGGAAGCGGAAGTCGGAGGCCTTCCAAAAGTATTTTGGCGTTCCAGCTCCGTCAGGAGATGAACCGTATGAAAAGTGGTCGCATGTAGATGCAAAATTAAGTGCGCTACAAGCGACTGCAGATTTGAGCCTGCAGGAGTTTGAAAAACTCTTTGCAGAGTATGAATCGGCCTTGATTCACAGCAACAGGAAGTACAATGAGCCAATTGAGGCGTATGCAGAGAGGCTCGAGAGGCTTAGGAAGCTACAGGAGGAATCGGCCCAAGCCCTAATCAGGGCAAAGGCAAATGCCACCTCTTTTCAGGAGGCGATTGATTGTCTCAAATGGTTTGGATTCAAACCAAACCATAAGCTAAAAGAGTTGAAGCTCGGGCCAAAAGCCCGGGCTTCTATACTATATGGTGGCAGTAAAGGAAACTTGTGTTATATTTTAAACATGATTTCCGAAGATGACATAAAAAAGCTGGCCGAGCTTGCTAGGATTGAGGTAAGTGATGGGGAGGCAGAAAGCTTAGGGGGCGAAATTAGCTCAATTTTGGAATATGTTGGGCAGGTAAAGTCTGTCGTTGGTGATGAAAAAGAAGGTGTAGAATTTGGTCCAGTTTGGAATGTAATGAGAGAGGATGAAAATCCAAATGAATCAGGTTCGTTCAGTAAGGAATTGATAGCGGAATTTCCGGACAAGGAAGGAGATTATCTTAAAGTAAAGAAGATACTGTAAGAATTTTCAATTTAAAATTTTCAATGTCAGAATTTTCAAATTTAACAATAAAAGACGCGCGGAAACTTTTGGACTCAAAACAACTGAGTTCAAAAGAGCTTGCGGAGTTTTGCTTAAAAAATATTGATGCGAAAAATAAGGAACTAAATGTTTACTTGGAAGTTTATGATGATGTTCTAAAACAAGCTGATGAAGCACAAAAGATAATTGATAAAGGTGAAGCCAAGGATTTAACCGGGATACCAATTGCACTTAAAGACAATATTTTAGTTAAGGGAAAGAAGGCTAGCAGTGCTTCTAAAATACTTGAAAACTATCGAGCTACTTATACTGCTACTGCAGCACAAAAGATAATTGATCAAAATGGTGTGTTTTTGGGCCGTACCAATATGGATGAATTTGCTATGGGTGGTTCAACCGAAAATTCGGCATATGGGGTTACAAAAAATCCTCATGATCCAACAAGGGTTGCTGGGGGATCTTCGGGTGGTTCGGCAGCTGCTGTTGGAGCAGATATGGCGTTTGGTGCTCTAGGGTCTGATACAGGAGGATCTGTGAGAGAACCCGCAAGCTTCTGTGGAGTAGTTGGGCTGAAGCCAACATACGGTAGCGTATCTAGAAACGGGCTTATGGCCATGGGGTCATCACTTGATGTTATTGGTCCCATTGCTAAAACTGTAAGTGATACAGAAATTTTGTTTAACATAATAAAAGGGAAAGATAATCTTGATTCGACTAGTATAGACATTCCATCAAAGACTCTCCATGATGCACCTCGTGTTATTGGTGTTCCATACCACATTCTTGATCAAAAAGGTATTTCACCAGAAGTCAGAAAAAATTTGGATGATTCAATTATTAAACTTAAAAATTTAGGATACGAAATACGAGATATTAAATTGCCAAATGCTGATAAAGCACTCGCAGTTTATTATATAGTAATGCCGGCAGAGGTTTCTTCAAACATGGCGCGGTTTGATGGTGTTAAGTATGGGCTTAGAGAAGAAGGGAATAATCTTTTAGAGGTATATAAAAAAACTAGAGGTAATGGATTTGGTAAAGAAGTGCGTCGTAGAATTATCCTTGGGACATACGTTCTCTCTTCCGGTTATTATGATGCATATTATGGAAAAGCTATGCTTGCAAGAAATGTGATACGCAAAGAATTTGATAAGGCATTTGAAGAGGTTGATGCAATAATGACTCCAACAGCTCCGTCGCCAGCATTTAAAATCGGAGAAAAATCTGACCCACTTGAAATGTATCTTGCAGATATTTTTACTGTAACAGCAAACATTGCAGGTGTGCCGGCTATATCTGTTCCGTCAGGATTTGCAGAAATTGGTGATAAACATCTTCCGCTAGGTGTACAATTTACAGCGCCTAACATGAGAGAAGACGCGTTGTTTAAAATCGGCAAAATGTTTCTCGCGGAGAACTAATTTGAACGATATAATTTTTATACTATAAACCCCAATTATGTTTGGGAATTTTTTCGGTTAATTAGTATAATGATAAAAAGTTTGATTATATTTTAAATGGCTGAAGAAAAGAAAAAAGAAGATCCCGGCTGGAATCTCGATCTCACAGAATCGATATTAGTGTTTTTGTTTTTCTTAGGGTTTGCTTCCACCATTATCCCTGCTATTTTCAGCTATGTTTCGTCTGGGCAGATTACTTTTTATGGATTTCGCATTGGAGCTATAGTGACTTCTTTAAAAAATCATGCAGTTTTTTTAAAAACTATTAGTTATGCTATTGCTGGAGTTGCTGCCATGGCCGCTTTCGCTTTTACTAAAATGGCCGATTCAATATTGGCATTAGAAAAGACAAAACTTTTTCCATCTGAAATGGAAAGAAGTGAAGCCGCTCCATTAAAAAACCCTATGGTTGAGAGGTGGGCCAAAATTTTAACCTTGTCCGAATCGTCAAATCAGTCGGATTGGCGCTTAGCCATTATTGAAGCTGACATTATACTTGACGATCTTTTAGAGAGTTTGCGATTGCCCGGCAACACGATGGGTGACAAACTCAAAGCAATCGAGCCAAGTGATTTCCTTACACTTGATGCTGCATGGGAAGCTCATAAAACAAGGAACATGATTGCACACCAAGGGAGTAATTTTTTGCTAAATCAAAGAGAGGTTCGTCGAGTGATTTCTTTGTACGAATCGGTGTTTAGAGAATTTGAACTTATTTAATTTGCGACAATGGGTTAGTTATGGTAATATGTAACTTCTGCGGGGTAGAGTAATAGTAACTCGCAAGGCTCATAACCTTGAAATTTTGGTGCGAATCCAAACTCCGCAACATGTAAAGCAAAAAATCCCTAAAGGGATTTTTTGCTTAAATACAGAATTCAAGGGCTTTATTTTTCGGGCAAAATCTGCTTAAATAGTCCTATTGTCGCCTTTAGTAGGGTTTGTGTAATATTTTTGACGGAGGAGCTCAGTTGGTAGAGCACAGGACTCATAAGCCTGGTGTCGTGGGTTCGATCCCCACCTCCGTCACATTTGCAAAAATTATACTCCCAAAGTATTTATTGCATCGCTGTAAGTTGATAGCAAAGAGGGGATTGCAAACAAGAGTCCAATTAATGGAAGCACTATAACCGCTATTGTAATTATGGCAGTCCACTGCATGTACTTACGAGTTTTTTCTACAGATGTATAGATTGCATCAACCTTTTCCTCTAGGTCTGCAAGTCTTTTTTCTATGTTTTCGTTCATATTTAAATAGTAGCATTTTCCATAAAAATCTGGTAAATTGTGCGGGTGTATTAGACACAAAATACTGCGGGCGTAGCTCAGCTGGTTAGAGCGCTCCCCTGTCACGGGAGAGGTCGTGGGTTCAAATCCCATCGCTCGCGCACCAATTTTGTTCAAAAAAGCTCAGATTTTGTCTGAGCTTTTTTGATTACAAAACTTGAGTGTGCTGAGCAAAGCGAAGTGCTGCTTTTGCTCGTTCCGAGCAACGAAGGGATTTGAAAGCCGGAGCGCCCGAGCG
>CAYVXT010000080.1:0-2091 GCA_964455485.1 uncultured Candidatus Saccharibacteria bacterium | reverse complement strand
TTGTAAAGGTGGATCCAACGATGACCCCTTGCTTAAAATGCAAGGGCAGAAAGCAGCTTTTTAAGGTTAGAAACGAGGATTGCTACAGTTTTGAAGATACAGGAGGTGTCAAAGTAACATGTCCGCGATGCAATGGCGTTGGTAAAATGAAGACACTTGAGGAAGCTAATAAAGAAGCGAATAGTATCGTATATATTAAAAAAAAGAGGAAATAAATGGCTAAGCAACCAGACCATAAACCGACGGATGAAAAAAGGATAAAAGTTTCATCTCTCAAAAGCTTTGGAATCACAGACCTTGAAATAGCAGCGCATATTGGAATTACACATGAAACACTAAGGAAACACTACGCTCATGAGCTTGATACCGCAATTGTCTCGGCAAACGCCGCAGTTGCTGGAAAATTGTTCAAAAAGTGCATACATGACGAGGATTTGACCGCGATTATATTTTGGCTTAAAACACGCGCTAGGTGGCGCACAGAGGACAACAAAGCTGCGCTGCAACAAAGTGACGAAGTGTTACGCGAAGTTAAAGAAGTGCGCGAAAAATTGGCAGAAAAGTATAAAAAGGATTATTGAGTATGCCCCTAAAAAAAGGCTCATCAAAAAAAGTTATATCTGAAAATATTGCAGAACTGCGTAAAAGTGGTCGTCCTGAAAAGCAGGCTGTGGCTATTGCAATGTCTGAGGCTGGGAAGTTAAAGAAGAAAAAGGATAAGAAATGACTAAAAAACAACCAATACTTGCAATTATAGAAGATAAAACAAAAATGTGGGAACATATTTTTGATCATAAAATTAAAGGTAAAAGCGGACTATTTCATCTGGTTTGTTGTGATTGCAAATCTGCTTACAATGCTTGTATCGCGACAGAAAAAGATGGAAAAATATCTTTAGCTTTTGAATATGACGAAGAATTAACGGAACAAAAAAGAAAATAAATAACATGAGCATGATCATTGATTATAAACCTCCTATTTGCGAATTTAGCGGCCCTTACGCGTCTGATGAATTTATAGAATCTCATGAAAAAATTGAAAGTGAAATTAGCGAGATGAGTGAAGAATTGTTAAATAAATTTCTTCATGAAATGAATTCACTTTTTCGAGATATAAAAGAAATTGAGGATCAAGTAAAAGAAGTTTTATCATATATTGATAATTCTTTAGAAAAAATTAAAAATGAAATATATAAGCGAGCGAATATTGAACAACAATTTTAAATGGCAAAAAGATATACAAAGCGAAGAAAGATAAAAAATGAAATGGCATGATGTAAGAACTGCACAAATTCCAACAAAAACAAAGCTTATTGTCAGAGTTGTTTTATCATATACAAATTCCAATAATACATATTGGTATGAAGAAGTATACTTGACGGCAATTTATAATAACATTGGTAATAAAAAATGGGATTTTTTATGTAGTTTTGACATATTAAAAGATTCTTCAACTAATAAGAAAGAAATTGATAAAGAAGATGTCACACATTTTTTAATTCCAGAAACGGTTTTAAATGATTGACCTCGAAAAAGAACAAATATCAGCCATTTTAAAGGGTTCTTTTTTTGAATTCATCCAAACTTTTTATCCTCTTCTCACAGGCCGCGATTTTTTGATAAGCAGGCCGTTATCGCGCGAATCACATCAAGTTATCATCTCTCGTGAGCTTGTGCGTGCTTTTAGACTGCAAATACCATCGCAAAGGCTGATGATAAATGTTAGTCCTGGCAGCGGTAAAAGCACGCTTGTTAGCATGTGGGTGGCGTGGACTATGGCACACTATCCTGATTCGCGTTTTCTTTATGTCTCTTATTCAAAAGACTTATCAAGCAAGCACACCGAAACCATCAAAAAAATCATGCAATTACGCTATTATCGCGAGTTGTTTGACGTGGAGATTAGGCATGACAGCAGAGGAAAAGAATTCTTTCAAACAAGCCATGGAGGCGTTGTCGCGGCAGCTGGAAGCTCTGGAACAGTCACAGGTCTTGATGCAGGCTTACCTGGAGTTTGCAGATTCTCGGGATCCCTCATTATCGACGATCCTATCAAACCATCTGAAGCTCACTCTGATACAATCCGAGAAGG
>CAYVXT010000079.1:0-3583 GCA_964455485.1 uncultured Candidatus Saccharibacteria bacterium | reverse complement strand
CGCTCGGGCGCTCCGGCTTTCAAATCCCTTCGTTGCTCGGAACGAGCAAAAGCAGCACTTCGCTTTGCTCAGCACACTCAAGTTTTGTAATCAAAAAAGCTCAGACAAAATCTGAGCTTTTTTGAACAAAATTGGTGCGCGGCCTGGTGGACGAAGTGAGAACCAACATTAAGGAGCATAATGGCTATATTTTCATAGCAGATTTGAGAGAAAAAATTGTTTGACAAATAAGCAAACAGGGGTATAAATAAGCCAGTTCAGTTCTTGATCTGCCAGATGCGAGTCCTTTGGACGGTTGCATGGCGGATAAACAATCAACAATCTAACCTGGATGCGTACCCAAGGTGGACGCGTAGGAGATAAAGATGAAATACCACGGAACGAAGTTTGTCTCGGACCTAACAGATCGGTCAAACGACATCATCGTCATGCAACCCGCCATCACAGCCGGGATGCGCGAATTCAAAGACATTTCGAGAATACACGGACACTTCTCGTCGCCCGACTACGACAGGATTGTCTGGGAAATTAGCACATGCCTTGACGAGCCGCCTGCATTTATCCATACCGGCACCCTCAAAACAAAAGCGGCCCGTCTCCATGGTAGCGAAATGCTTCCGGAGTCATACGATTACGAGTACTGCGGCGGGTTCTGCAACGACGCTTCAACCAAGGAAGGCAAACTGGCCTGGTATTGCGAAAACTGCAAGACCAACATACGCTTTCGTCGTATAAATCATCCGGATACTTCTTCAGTTCTGTTGCACCTCCTCATCAAGCAGATGATTCCGAAGCTCAGAACATGCAATTATGTCTGGACGGAGGAAACGGGAGTGGTTGGCGTTCTGCACGAAGGCCTCGTCTACAAACCGGACTCGCAGAGCCATCTGCTAAGTTCTTTGGTGGCAAGCTTAGGCTTCGTTTTGATGCCAGGCATGCATACTTGGGAGACTCCGGACGGCTTCGAGGAATGGTTGCGCTATCTAGTGCAGATCAAGTTCGATCAACTGCAGGAGGCGGCCGAATCCCAACTGCCGCGTCTTATCGGCCCCAAGCACTTGGGCGAACTCAACAGAGGTTTTCGATTCTGGCGAGAATGAAGTCGCCAGCAAAAAAAGAACAAGCCCGACCCCGCCCACAAAGCGGGGTCTCTTTATTTGATTAATTAGTTCTATCGTCCAATCGGTATATAAAAATAGAAGTACTTTTTAAGTACGAAGTGAGAACTGAAACTATTTTGTATTATTCAAAAATATAAAAGCGAAAGCCTGACCGGAGTCAAACTCCGCATCAGGCTAGAAAGTAGATAGCGTGCTTCGAGGAATCTGGTAAATTTTCATAAGAAGGAGAAGTTTAGAAGTTCCAAGAACTCCATCCCCTTTTTCAATACGGTTTATTGATGTTTGTCCAGTATTCCATCCTCTCTTTCGGCATGCAAAGACGACTTCCCGAACAGTCATGCGTCGATTTTTTCTAGACCGTCGCAGAAGTTCGGCAATTTGTTGATTTGTGTGGTTTTCTTCTTGGACGGCCACTTGCGAAATTGGATGCATGTTTGTTCAAACCTCTATTTTTATTATATCATATGTATATAAAATTACAATAGCTTAATTAGAACCAAACACACCTTGCGAAGCAACGATAAAATAAAGAAAAATGGTTTGCGCGGGCTACTGTGTCCCGCCGAAGTCTTTGACGAAGGAGAAGTGGAAGACTTATTTTACTTATGAAGAAAGTGAGTTAGAAAAATAGAAGTACTTTTTTAGTATGATGTTAGAATTGATTTAGCCACAGATATGTCTCCTCTAAAAGTTTTTCCTCATCTTTCCAATTATCAAAGCAGTGATCTGCATGTTTAATATTTAACAATTTTTTAGGCTTATTGGCTACAGTAAAGTATTTCCTTCCAGCTTTTGCATTTCCTTTTCTTCCTGAAATTACAAATAAAACTGGTTTATGGATTTCTTTTATTAACCTACCGCAGTCAGGAAAGTTTTTCAATTCATCAATAAATTCCTTCCCGACAAAATACTCAATACCAAAATCATAAATATATTTTTTTACTTTTTTATCATATCCCAAGTCTTCTCTTGAATCTGCCGAACTTATATATGAAGCATCCCAGAATACAAATCCATCAATTAAAGAACTATCACTAAACAGTAAAGATGTTCCACCATAACTATGTCCAACAACAAATACTTTTTTATACTTTTTTCTAAAATGCTTTACAACCGTTGTTATATCATTTCCATGTAAACTGATTTTGACTTCTTTGAAGCGTCTAGCCTCTTTCTGCCATCCATAGAGGTTAAACCTGAAAGTATCAAACCCTTTTTCAGTTAAAAACTTTGAACCATTGAAAAATATATGTTCATTTTGGTTGCCTGTAAATCCATGAATAAAAATAATAAGTTTTTCTGATTTGTTTTTTGCATTCCCTAAAGTACCGTATATAAGTTTTTTGTCAGGTGTTTGAATCGTTATTTCTTTTTCCATAGTAAGAATATACCACAGTTCCAAAACCCTATCATTTTACAAAAATAGAGCCCTTATATTGGCTCTTTTTTGGATGCTTAGTGTGATGGACGATGTTGAAACTGGGATTTTATTAAATTATTCAAAGAAGCTTATGTACCCTATGTAGTAATTTTTTGTCCATAACTCGTTTTCTATCTTTCCTCCAAAAGTTTCTTTTATATTTTCTATATTACTTTCACTCCACCATTTCGAAACATATCCTGTTTTGCTTCGATAAATACCATTAAGAAAATCGGTATTTTCTAAATCTGGCTCTCCAGACATTTGCTTGTTATGTTCATAAAGTTGCATACCCCAATCCTTTAGTGCTTCCTGCCGGAAAAGTGAAATGATAATTTCTCCCCTGTTGCTTCGTGCAACATCTCTCATATTTTTTAATACATCTTTCCAATCGCCTTCTACTGTCCCTAATGTGTTTTGTAATAGAAGCAAAACAGGTTTATCTATATTTTCTGGCAAGTAATTTGTTAGTTTTGTTATATCTCCTTTAATAATTTCTACATTTGAATACTTTTCAGCTCTAAAAGTTAGTTCATTGAGCATTTCATTATTTATTTCCACAGCAATAACTTTTTTGCCTAATTTTGAGAGTTTATCAATAAAGCGTCCGTGTCCAGCTCCCAAATCAATAAAAGTTTTTGTTTTTGGGTTAGCTACTTTAAGTAACATACCCATTTCAGCATCCATATGCTGCCGCAAAATTGGGTCAGGATTTTTTTCTGTAAGTTCTATATAGTCGGTTGAATTAAAATTGTGCATACAAAAATATTATCACAGTTCCCCAATCCCATCAGTATAAAAAATAAAGCCATATTATTGGCTCTATTTTTCTCGCTGCGCGAGCGATGGAATTTGGTCACAGTTATTTTTCTCGCCGTCGCTCGAAAAATTATTCGACCCCGCCTCGCTTCTGGATTCTGCTGAATCCAGCCTCGCTACGCTCGGGCGCTCCGGCTTTCAAATCCCTTCGTTGCTCGGAACGAGCAAAAGCAGCACTTCGCTTTGCTCAGCACACTCAAGTTTTGTAATCAAAAAAGCTCAG
>CAYVXT010000078.1:0-9346 GCA_964455485.1 uncultured Candidatus Saccharibacteria bacterium | reverse complement strand
AGAAACTTCAGCCGTCGATGCCGAAGTTTATTACTAAACATGCTCATGGAGTATCGAAGTTCAATCACACGCTCACTCCGCTTCTTGTCGGTATAGCGACGTTCTTCTTACCCTGCGGATTCACTCAATCGATGCAACTCTATACATTGACCACAGGAAGTTTCCTAACTGGAGGACTCACCATGCTGGCTTTTGCACTGGGTACACTGCCGGTCCTTGCACTCATTAGCTTCAGCTCATTCAGCATTCAAAAAAGTTCAAAGGCAGGAGTCTTCTTCAAGACAGCCGGATTGATAGTCATCATGTTCGCACTCTTTAATCTTATTAATAGCTTGGTCGTGATTGGGGTTATACCACCAGTCTTTAATTTCTAGTATAATTCCAATTATGAAAGCAACTATTATTTCAGTTATCGTGGCAGTGGTCCTAATCGGGGGAGCTTTTATGCTCACTAAAAGTGGTGGTAATACCGGACAGGTGGCGAACGCAAACAATGTTACCGTCGTTGACGGAAAACAAATCATCGAGATAAGTGCCAAAGGCGGTTATCAGCCACGAAAGAGTATTGCTAAGGCGGGTGTACCGACTATCATTCGGTTTAACACAAAAGGAACCTTCGACTGCTCGTCATCAGTTCGTATTCCGAGCTTGAATATAAGCAAGTCTTTACCACAGTCAGGAGCAACGGATATTTATATTGGCGAAGGAAAACTCGGCACGCTTCAAGGTTCATGCGGAATGGGCATGTATCCGTTTGAGGTAGAGTTTCAGAGTTAAACCCCTTTATCTTAGGCCTTCTTGCCACCTGTTTGCCCTTGTGTACGCTTTTCTGCCAAAAGTAAGGCGTTTCCACAGCTCCGGGCCAGTTCAACAGCGTGTGCCAAAAATTCAAGTAGTTCGAACTAGACTTCTTACGGGGTTCTCGGTATGTTCGTTTGTGCATGAAAAAAGGATTTATAAAAGCAGAGCCAAAGGATGTATACGGATCGAGCTTTGTTGGCTATCTCCAAGTCTCCTACCAAGGACTCCTGGATTCTTTCAGTTTCCCGAATGACCGGACCCGAGATGATGAATGGAGATCGGGTGATCAAAAAACTCGGGTAGAGTGGGCATTCAAAACAAAAGGCAAGAAGCCGACAGTCATAACGATATACGATTACAAAGACCCTCGGCCGTTAGAAGACATCGATATGTGGCATGTGGGCCTAAAAGGGAACTATAAGCAACTCGAGACGTTTTTCAGAGAGCAGGGCTTGTTTGTGATGACCCCAACTTTTAATACAGACTGATCAAATTAAAGATTCGAGGCTCAAACTTTAATACACCACGTGTAATTTTATTGAGTTACTGTAACGACCAACCCAATACTTCCCAACACGCTAGCTACCTTTTCACATTTTTCATTTGAGCCTTCACATATTATTACGCTTCCAGTACGGTCAGCAAAAAATGCTAAATTATCAGCCCTCTCTTTGGTGCATTGGATAGCTCTTATGATCTGTAATGTTACAGCTTCAAAAGTATGGCAATTACAATTAAACAGAATAGTCTTCCAACCGGATGAATGGGTAGGGTCTATTGTTAACGTCATATTTATCGGATCTGATTTTGTGGTGTTTAGGTCCATGTTATTAATGAATGACTTCTACTCCTTCTTTAGCATTTTATAAATACGTTTGGCAGATATAAGTTTATTTTCTTCATCTAAAGCACTCATTTGACCTTGTACATAATTCACCAAAGCTGCGTCATTATTACCAACAACTTCTTCTAGTGCCCCAAGTGCATAAGCAACTATACTTTGTCCCTCTTTCTCTACTTTTCCTTGTGCCATTTTTAATATTCCCACAGCTAGTTCATGATCACCCATCTTTTGAGCACTAATGGAAGCCATACACCAAGGTGCAGCTTTGTAGGGTATCAGAGCAATTTCTTCAGTGAAAGCCTCGTAAGCTTCTTTGTATTTTTCTAGTTCTGTATAGTCTTCACCAATATAACTCCAGATATAAGGGAAACGTGGTTCAATTTGTGTAACTTTTTTATAATGTTGAATGGCAGATTGATAATCTTTTTCTGATTCAGCTATTTTTCCAAGATAAATGAGCGCAATGCCGTTATCTGGATTGGAGACTAAAAAATTAGTACATTTTTCTTTACAGATTTTGTATTCTTTGTTTTTGAAATCATTGACAATATCATCAGGTAAATCACCTAGAGCTTTAAATGTACCAGTATTACTCATATGCTGAATTTTACTTGAGAACGAGAACTAAAGTAAGGGGTACGAATATTAGTAAAAAAGGGGATGATCGGTGAGTTTGTTTACATCTTGTCCGTCAATGTAAACAAAGTGGGTAGGTTTACTTACATTGACTTCTTGTTCCGTTCGATCAACGATCAGGGAATGAGTGATATACAACAAATACTTATCGATATGACCAGGCTCTCACCCATGGGGGTATTTAAAAAGCATGGTGTTGGTATCCAAACGCAGACAAGGATCAAAGAAGTGGTTGTTGAGGGCTTCGTGAAAGAGGTATCTGATGGAATTTGTGTTGTATGCAAGAAGAAGCTGACTAAGGGTAAAAAGTGAACTGGAAGATGCTTTAGAAGTAACCTTCAGTTCAGATTAATACCAAAACAGTGAAAAAGAGCTATTTTAAGGTATTTTTCACTGTTTTCTTTCAAAAAGTAGTGAATTCTACCAATTACCCATACAGGTCATCGTTCTTTGCTTATATCCAGTAGCCCATAGAATACCAAGGCCTTGTGCTTTATTTTTATAGGGTATAGAATATAAACTATAGATTACATTTTGCGTAACCTTTTATGGAACAAAAAATAGACTTAATGGATAGCCTCCTTAGAGCGAAACAGACACTCTTCACTTTCAAAGAGGTGAGTATGATCGCTGGTGCCAACAGCACCGCTCCTTTGCTACGAAGAAAAATAAGCTATTACGTTAAGAGAGGACAGCTCCACCCTCTTCGTCGCGGTATTTATGCTAAAGATAAAAAATATGACAAATTCGAATTGAGTAATCGAATCCACACGCCGTCATACATTAGTTTTGAAACTGTTCTCGCAAGGGCTGGCGTGATATTTAAAAATCATGGACCAATATTTCTAGCTTCGTATCTTACACGAGAGTTGAATATCGAGAACCAAATTTACTCATATCGAAAGATCAGCGATGCAATTCTCACAAACGCCGGAAGTTCGCAAGGAATTGAAAATAAAGGAACGTATTCGATTGCGATTCCAGAACGCGCATTCTTAGATGTTGTGTATCTCAATAAGGATTATCACTTTGATAACTTGTCCGCTTTGGATTGGGAAAAGGTCTTCGAGATCCTTCCAATTTACGAGAATAAAGAAATGGAGGCGAGAGTGAAAAAGTATTATGAATATTTCAAGAATACTGACTAACTAAAAATATGAAACTCACTGACTATCATGCTAAATACTTTGCCTACGAGCTTACCAAGCGATGTCCCTCTGACAGCTTGGAAAAACTTTCGTCGACCTTGTCCAATGCTCAAGTGGATCTCAACCCTCACCAGATCGAAGCAGCGCTCTTCGCTTTCAGATCTCCGTTGTCAAAAGGTGCAATCTTGGCTGATGAAGTTGGACTTGGTAAGACTATTGAAGCTGGGCTGGTCCTTTCCCAAAAGTGGGCTGAAAGAAAAAGAAAAATACTTTTAATTGTGCCATCGAGTTTGAGAAAGCAGTGGAGCTCGGAGCTTCAAGAAAAATTCTTCCTTCCATCGATGATTTTAGAAACGAAATCGTTTAATCAGCATATCAAAGATGGTAACCTTAATCCTCTCGAGCAGGAGGATCAGATAGTTATTTGTTCTTATAACTTTGCTCGATCGAAAGCTCCGTATGTAAAGAAGATTCCATGGGACCTCGTAGTCATAGACGAAGCACACCGCCTGCGTAATGTATATAAAACAAGCAATAAAATTGCCCGAGAGATTAAAAACGCCTTAGCTGATGTTCCAAAGATTTTACTTACTGCTACACCTCTTCAGAATTCGCTCCTCGAGCTGTATGGCCTCGTCAGCATTATTGATGACCATGTGTTTGGTGATCTAAGAAGCTTTAAAGATAATTACAGTAGAGTATCACGCGAACAGAACCAGCATGAGAGCGAAGCGGGATTGGCCGAGCCTAAACAAGAAATGTTCACCGATTTGCGCGATAGACTCAAGCGGGTCTGCATCCGAACACTTCGCAAGCAGGTCCTCGAATACATTAAATACACAAAACGAATTCCACTCACCCAGGACTATACACCTACCGATGAAGAAAATAGCCTTTATTACGGGATGTCTGATTATTTGCAGCGCCCAATACTCTTCGCTTTGCCGAATAGCCAAAGACAACTCATTACTCTTATCTTGCGTAAGTTGCTTGCGTCATCAACCTTCGCTATCGCCAGCACTCTCGACGGGTTGGTAGCTAAAATCACAGGGCTTATTGAAAGAGCTGAAAGCCAAAAAGCTGCTGAAGATACTGCCATCGTTGGACTTGATCAAAACTTTGAAACTCTCGATGAGATGTCGGATGAGTGGGTTGATGATGAGGAAGACGAGGAAGAAAAATCAGAACTAAAGAAGGTGGAGTATACAGACAAAGACATTGAGCTCATGAAGGAGGAAAAAAAGGATCTCGAACGTTTCCGCGACATCGCCAAAAATATCTGGAGCAACTCAAAAGGAGATGCGTTAATCACCGCTATCAAAAAGGGCTTTGAAATGACGAATAAGCTCGGTGCAAAGCAAAAGGCTATAATTTTCACTGAATCGACGATAACTCAAAATTATTTGGTGCAGCTCCTTTCCGAGAGTGGTCATAAAGATAAAATTGTACTCTTCAATGGATCGAACAACGACGACAAGTCTAAGCAGATCTATACTGACTGGATAAAGGCAAACAAGGATACTGATAAGATCTCAGGGTCGAAAAGCGCTGATATGCGTGCGGCACTTGTTGAGTATTTCAAAAACGAGGCTGAGATCATGATCGCAACGGAAGCAGCTGCAGAAGGTGTAAACCTCCAGTTCTGCTCTTTACTCGTCAACTATGATCTGCCATGGAATCCGCAAAGAATTGAACAGCGCATCGGCCGATGCCATCGTTACGGCCAGAAGCACGATGTTGTGGTTATTAACTTTGTGAACCGTAAGAATGCGGCCGATGAGCGTGTTTACCAGCTTCTCGATCAGAAGTTTAATCTCTTCAAGGGAGTTTTTGGTGCGAGCGATGAAGTACTTGGAAGTATCGAGTCCGGTGTCGATTTTGAGAAGCGTATTGCGGCAATCTATCAGACCTGTCGAACAACAGACGAGATTAATAATGCCTTCGATGCGTTGCAGAAGGATATGGACGAAAGTATTCAAGGTAGCTTAAAGGATACGCGACAGAAGCTCCTTGAAAACTTTGATTCGGAAGTTCATGAGAAGCTGAAAGTGAATTTGCGAGAAAGCGAATCATTTCTAGACACCTATGCCCGATGGCTGTGGGATACGACTCGTTTCTACCTCGGTGATAATGCCGACTTTGCAGAACATGAGTATTCTTTTGTTCTCAAGAAAAATCCATTCTCAAGTGAAGCCATAGATCCTGGTCCGTATAAGATTGGAAAGAATATCGAAGATGCTCATGTCTACCGTCCTGCTCACCCCCTTGCTCAGAAAATTCTTGGTGAAGTTAAGACTAAATCCCTTACTGAAGCAGAGGTAGTATTTGACTACACTAAAAACCCAACGATTGTCTCCGTACTCGGACCTCTTGTAGGAAAGAGCGGTGTGCTTAAGATATCTAATTTTAAGGTTGAAGCTTTTGAGGAAGAAGACTCAGTCGTGGCAACTGCTATTGATGACAATGGAGAAACAATTGATTCTGAAATAGTAAAGAAAATGTTCTCGGTTTCTGCACAGTCAGTAAATCCAGCAACAATTACTCCTGAACAGGTGAGAAAGCTCGATGAGCTAGAAACCGATTCGTTTAGCGAAATCTCTACCCGTATCGCTGAGCGCAACAGTTCCTTTTTTGATGATGAGGTAGACAAGCTCGACAAATGGGCTGATGATATGAAAAAAGCACTCGAGCTTGATCTCAAGAAGCTCGACGTTGATATAAAAATTTCAAAGACCAATGCTAAGAAGATTGTGAACCTCGATGAAAAGCTTAAGATCCAGCGCGGCATCAAAGACATGGAGAAGAAGCGAAACGAGATGCGCAAGAAGCTGTACGAAGCTCAAGACGAGGTTGATGGAAAGAAGGACAAGCTCATCAGTCGCGTAGAAGCTCAATTGAAGCAGCGGTCCAACCTTGAGCAATTATTTATTATTAGATGGAAGGTAGTCTAAATTAACCAAAATATATGAGCGAATCAAAAAACATAATCCCACAAGAATCCGACTTCCTTCTGTACACCACGCCAGAAGGGAATGTTCGCGTTGATGTCCTGTTCCAGGACGAAACAGTCTGGCTTACCCAGAAAAGAATGGCTGAATTGTTCGGTGTTGACAGATCTGTTATTACAAAGCATTTAACAAATATCTTCGAAACCGGTGAATTAAAGGAGGATTCAGTATGTGCAAAATTTGCACATACTGCCGCCGACGGAAAAACCTACGAAACCCAGTTCTATAACCTTGACGCTATCATTTCTGTGGGCTATAGAGTGAACTCCGAGAAGGCTACTAAGTTTAGAGTATGGGCAACGCAGACGCTCCGCAATTACATCATGAAGGGATTTGCGATAGACGATGAGCGATTAAAAAATGGAATACATTTCGGCAAAGACTACTTTGATGAATTGCTTGAGAAGATTCGGGAGATTCGGGCCAGCGAGCGCCGTTTCTATCAGAAGATTACAGATCTCTATGCGGAAGCAAGTGCCGACTACGATAAAGACTCCGAAACTACCCAAAAGTTTTTCAAGACGGTCCAGAATAAATTACATTGGGCTATTACCGGCCACACTGCTGCGGAACTTATTGCAGAACGTGCTGATAGTGAAAAGCCGAAGATGGGCCTTTCAACTTGGAAGAATGGTCCAAAGAGAAAGATATTGAAGACAGATGTTTCGGTTGCAAAGAATTACCTAGAACAAAAAGAAATAACGGAATTGAATCGAATTGTTTCAATGTACCTCGATTATGCTGAGAACCAAGCAAAGAAACAAAGAGCTATGAATATGAGTGACTGGGCCGAGAAGCTTGATGCCTTTCTCCGATTCAACGAGTATGAGATTCTCGATAATCCAGGTAAAGTATCTCATGATGTTGCGAAAGAGCTTGCAGAAAAAGAATACGACAAATATCGAGTTATCCAGGATAAGGAATTCATATCAGACTTTGATAAGCAGACGAAGAAATATCTTGATGGTGGAAAGAAGGGTAAGGAAGGCAAAAAATAACCATGAGCAATAAAAAACAAAAATTAGAATTAACATGGATCGGAAAGGACGAGGAACTAAAGCTCGAGCCGAGAATTTTGATTGAGGACCCGAGTAAGTCGTACGGAGATCCGAAAGCCGAGAACATGCTCATACATGGTGACAACCTTCTTGCGCTTAAAGCTCTTGAGCAGGACTTTACCGGAAAAATAAAATGTATCTATATTGATCCTCCATACAATACTGGAAATGCTTTTGAACATTATGATGATAATTTAGAACACTCAACGTGGCTTAGTTTGATGCGACCACGTTTAGAATTACTGAGAAAGCTTTTAAGAAATGATGGAGCTATCTTTGTTCAAATTGATGACGAAGAACAAGCATATTTAAGAGTTCTCCTGGATGAAATATTTGGTAGAAGTAATTTTATTAATACCGTTTCTGTAAATATGAAAAATATTGCAGGTGCATCGGGTGGCGGTGAGGATAAGAAATTAAAAAAGAATATTGAGTATGTTCATTTGTATGCAAAAGACTATTCAGAACTCGATTCTTTTGAGAACGTCTACGATTACATTCCTGTAGTAGAGCTTGTTAAAAATTACAAGGAAGAAGATAAAAGTTGGAAATACACCAGTGTATTAAAATATGACGGTGATGAGGAGTATATTGGCTCAGCAGCCGACGGCGACGGTAATGAAATTAAAATTTTTACCAGAAAGAATGCGATCATTAAATCTGTAAATCAAATAATAAAAGAGGAAAAATTGTCAGAGAGTGAGGTCTATCGAAAATATGCCAAAAAGATTTTTCAAACTGCAATGCCGCAAAGTTCAATTCGTCCACGTGTTATGCAAAAAGTTGCGGAACTAGGTGTGCATGAGGAATTTTATTCAATAAAATACGTTCCTAAAACAGGAAAAAATAAAGGACAAATATACGAGCAGTTTTATAAAGGCGATCAGTTTAGACTCTTGGCATGGCTTGGTGATGTTTCGGAAGAGCGTGATGGTGAACTATATAAGAAAGAGATGCAAGGAACGTACTGGAATTTCGCAAGTGAAACAAAGAATTTAACAAAAGAGGGCGACGTGTCGTTTCCTAATGGTAAAAAGCCAGAAGCGTTAATTAGTAGAATATTTGAAATGACGACCAATCCTGGTGATTGGGTCCTGGATTCATTTCTTGGTTCTGGGACTACGGCTGCTGTAGCTCAAAAAATGGGGAGAAAATATATCGGTATTGAAATGGGTGATCAGGCAGATACGCACAGTAAAGCTCGCCTATCCGCCGTAATAGATGGCTCAGACCAGAATGGTATCAGTAAGAAAATGGAGTGGAAAGGCGGTGGTGGATTTAAGTTCTATAATCTCGCCCCATCACTTCTTCGAAAAGATACCTTCGGGAACTTTGTGATAGATGAGAAATACAATGCCAACATGCTTGCAGCTGCAATGTGTAAGCATGAAGGCTTTAGATACTATCCTGATGAGGCTTTGTATTGGAAACAGGGTAAGTCTACTGAAACCGACTACATTTTTGTAACCACAAGCTTTATCACCGTTGAACAGCTTGAAAAAATTCACGATGAGATGAAAGAGGGTGAAAGCCTACTTATTTGCGCCAAAGCTTTTGCTACCGAATGTGAGAATAAATTCGGGAATATTACTATCAAGAAGATTCCTCAGATGATTCTTGGTAAGTGTGAATTCGCTAAAGAAAATTATGATCTGAATATTATAAAGGCTACGGAAGCTGAAGCTCTAGAATCTAACGAAGAATAAATCTATGAATCAAAAAACCCTAGCTATCAAAAATAGGTTAAGTCTCCGTAAGCCACAAGCCGATAGTCTTGAGATATTGGAGAAATTGGCTGAGACCCTGGAATTGAAGAAGGACATTGATGTGGCAGCCGAGCTTGATAAGGTC
>CAYVXT010000077.1:0-2856 GCA_964455485.1 uncultured Candidatus Saccharibacteria bacterium | reverse complement strand
GGGTGAGTTATTTGATGTGATATATTACGTCTATGAAATTGACTCATCTACATACCCACAGCCACTACTCGCTGCTCCAAGCGTTACCTAAAATACCAGAACTAATTGAGGCAGCTAAGAAAAATGAAATGGAGGCTTTGGCGCTAACTGATAATGGAAATATGTATGGAGCAATTGAGTTTTATAAGGAGTGTAAAAAAGCAGGAATAAAACCAATTATAGGTGTTGATGCATATTTAGCTAGCCGTACTAGACACGACAAGGAAACTGGGATTGATAAGGATAGGTACAGAGTGGTACTACTTTGTAAAAATGCAACGGGTTACAAAAATCTGATGAAGCTTGTTACTGCTTCATATCTTGAAGGATTTTATTATAAACCTCGTATTGACTTAGAACTTTTAGAAAAGTACCACGAGGGGTTGATTGCTATTTCTGCATCATGGAGTGGTGATATTTCAACTGCGGTACGTAATAGAAATTTTGATCTCGCCAAGCAATTAGTCCAAAAATATAAAAACATATTTAAAAACGAAGATAGTGATGGGTCAGATGAGTCAACAACAAGTGATTTTTATCTTGAGATCACTAAACATCCTGAAAAGTTGGGGCACGATGACCACATGAAAATTTTAGCCCGATTTGCACACGAAAATAATGTACCTATACTCGCTTCTCACGATGTGTATTACATAAACAAAGATGACAAGGAAGCCAAAGATACGCTGATGGCTGTCCAAAATGGTGGCGAGATGCGTGATCGAGGTGGTTTTAACGATGAGGATGAAGATTTTTCTTTCCTTACCGATGAGGAAATGAAGGTTCGGTTTGAAGATATGCCAGAAGCGATTTTTAATAACCATAAAGTTAGCACACTTTGCAATTTGGACTTAGAGCTTGGAAAATGGTCATTCCCAGACATAAAAATACCTTCCGGAAAGAATTATGATGATGAACTGCGAGATGTTGCATACGCGGGTTTAAAAACACGAGGACTTCCAGAAACTCCAGAAATTTTAAAAAGACTGGATTATGAACTTGAGGTTATAAAAACCAAAGGATATTCACCCTACTTTTTAGTGGTTGCTGACCTACTCAAATTCGCTCACGAAAATGGTATTTTGACTAATATTCGAGGTTCAGTTTCGGGGTCCTTAACAACCTATGTTGCGCACATCACAAATATAAATCCCTTGGAGTATGAGATACCCTTTGAAAGATTTTTGAATCCTGATCGACCATCCGCACCTGATATCGATATGGACTTCGCTGATAACCGTAGAGATGAAATGGTGGAATATGTAAAGCGAAAATATGGTGCTGAAAAAGTGGCACAAATCGGTACCTTCGGTACCATGATGGCCCGCGGTAGTGTACGCGATACAGCGAGAGCCCTCGGTTTTCCATACACTGTAGGCGATCGCATAGCAAAACTTATCCCTATGGGCTCTCAAGGTTTTCCTATGACTATTGATAAGGCCATGGAGGAAAATCATGAGCTTGCAGAACTATATAAAACTGACCCTGATACTAAGCGCATTATAGATATGGCTAAAAAGATCGAGGGATGCGCTAGACATATTGGAGTGCATGCTGCGGGTGTGGTTATATCACCATCAGATTTGACTGACTTTACCCCACTACAGTTTGATCCTAAAGGCGAAGGTAAAATAATCACTCAATATGACATGTATAGTGTGGATGAAAATGGTGCGGGGTTGTTGAAATTTGACTTCCTGGGTCTAAAAAATCTTTCCATTATTGCTGCCGCTATAAGTCTTATCCAAAAAACAAAAGGTATTTCTATCGATCACGATAATATACCTATTGATGATAAAAAAACTTTTGAAATGCTTGCTCGAGGTGAAACTGAAGATTTGTTCCAACTAAACGGAGATGGGATGACAAGGTTTTTGGTTGAACTCAAACCATCATCAATACACGACATAAACGCTATGGTTGCCTTATATCGTCCTGGTCCTTTGCAATTCATTCCAACTTATATTGAGTGCAAGCACGATCCTTCAAAGGTGAAATACTTAGATCCTGCCCTTGAACCTATTTTGAAAAAAACCTATGGGGTACTTGTTTATCAAGACGACCTTCTAATGATGGCGCACCATCTTGCAGGGTACACATGGGGTGAGGTGGACAAATTTAGAAAGGCCGTAGGTAAAAAGATTCCCGAGGAAATGGCGCTCCAACGAGATAAATTTATAAAAGGTTGTATTGAACATTCTAAATGGTCAGAAAAGAAAGCTAAAGAAGTTTGGAAATGGATTGAGCCTTTTGCTGCGTATGGATTTAATAAAGCCCATTCAGTTTCTTATGGACGTGTGGCATATCAAACCGCATACCTTAAAGCTAATTTTCCTGGAGAGTATATGACATCAGTACTGTCAGCAGAATCCGGTGATACCGAAAAGGTTGCAAAATCAGTAGCTGAATGTAAACGAATGGGAATCGAAATTTTGCCACCTGATATAAATGAAAGCTACTCTGATTTTACTCTGGTAAAGTCAGAAAATTCTAACAGTAAAGCTCAAATGCCAAATAAGGAAATTATTAGGTTTGGGCTAATGACAATTAAAAATTTCGGCGAAGGCATTTCCCATGTCATAACAGCCGAAAGGAAAAAGAATGGCCATTTCAAATCGTTGGAAGATTTCCTTATCCGTATTCAAGACAGAAATTTAAATAAAAAATCATTAGAGTCTCTCATAAAATCTGGGGCCATGGATGCGTTTGGAGAACGAGGGATGCTCTTATCAAACATGGATACGTTATTGGAATACAACAAGGAATCTTCCTCAAACGCTGATCAAAGCTCTCTTTTTGGACTTTTATCAGAAAGTG
>CAYVXT010000076.1:0-2468 GCA_964455485.1 uncultured Candidatus Saccharibacteria bacterium | reverse complement strand
TCTTTAGTTCTTCCTGCAGGGCCAGATATTTCTTCTTACGCTGCTGCTGCTTTTCAATCTGCTCCTTGATTTTGGTTGTATCGATTTTCCTGTCCCCATGTTCATCTTTATCATGGTTATCCAGTTCACTGATATAGCTTTCAATTTTCAGGTCAATATAAGAAAGCTGTTCCAGCAGCTTCTTTTCACTGAAATTATTTTTCCTCGCATTCACCGCCCTGAATTTGCTGCCGTCAATGGCAATGAGTTTTCCATCCACCAGATCCCATCCCTGGAGCAGGGCTACAAACTCACGAAAGAAATTTTTGATTTGCAAAGCGTGATCGCTTCTGAAGCCGGCAATGGTTCTGAAGGACGGGCGCAAACCTTTCATAAGCCAGATGAGCTCTATATTCCGGGTACATTCTTTTTCCAGTTTCCTAGAAGAACGAATGCGGTTCAGGTAACCATAGATATACAGTTTCATCAGATCAGCCGGATGATAAGGAGGTCTGCCTTCTTCAGAAGTCACGCAATATTTGAATCCGAGCTTTTCCAGATCAAACTTGTCGACGAATAAATCTACTATCCGTACAAGGTTATCCTTAGGAATCATTTCATCCATCGAAAACGGAAACATGCTTAGCTGTTCGCGGTCAGTTCCTGTTAGATGTGACATGGCAATTGAAATTTACCTTTAAGGTAATATCACATGAACCGATAAAATAAAATTTATAGAAAAGTTATCAGGGGTTTTTGCACAGTCTGACGAAGAAGATTCTGTGTTCTCCACCAAATATTTTTATTTATTTTTGTCGTTATAAGGAAACTATTGTTATCCTGTTTAGTGGGTTGAGTTACATTTGTAATTCACCCACTAATTTTTTTGCGTTAACCAATGGATTTGAATTCTGCCAATTTAAGTTCTCATCAGGAATGTGAGGTGATTTGTAAAGCTCGTTATTTTTCACCAAAGTAAAGCTTAATTCCAATAATTTTCGCTGCACTGCCACCGCGGCCTTCATTTTCACCCCATGTCTGCTAACTAATCGTACAAACAATGCTTTGTATTGATTTTCGTGTCGTATAGCTGCAAGAGCCGGTAGATGCAGGCATTTGCGAAGTTGCTTATTTCCACGTTTAGAAATGCGAGGTTTGCCATGCACTGATGTACCCGAGAGTTTTTCCTTCACATCAAGGCCTGCGTAGCTTGTGAGTTGTTTTTTATTTTTAATTAAGTAAAATCCATTTGTTTCTGCTAAAATGGAGGCAGCTGTTAGTTCGCCTATTCCCGGAATAGAAGTCATCAAATCAACTTGTTTCTTAATTATTTCGGAGCCGGTAACGATTTGATGCACCTCTTTTAGGATCTCTTTTTCCTGTTTATTTAAAATTTTAATTCTTGCATGAAGTCTTGCAAGTGTAGCTTTGTAAGGTTCGGCCTGGGCATTTTCGGCATGAAGTTGATTTTTCACAATGGTGCGCTCCTCTACAATTTGCCCACGTTCACGAGTGAGATGCTTCAAGCTTTTGTAAGTAGCGTCAGGTTTTTTCCAGGCATCTAAAGCCCGAAATCCAAATTGTGCAATTGCATCGGCACAGGTGAAATCGGTAATTGTTTTCACATCAAGCGAGCGAAAAAAATGAGCAATTTTATTGGGCAGCACTACATGAACGGTACATCCGGCATCGGTTAAATAGTAAGCCATTGCTTCGTGATATACACCTGTGGCTTCACATACATAACACACCGGAACATCATTCACTTTTGTTTTGTTTACCAACGCCAGCATGTTTTTAAACCCTTTGGCATTGTTACTAAATGTTTTGGTCCATTTTTTTTCAAGAGATAAACCTTCCTGTAGTAATGTAAAACACACTACCAGCTCACCTTTGGCAACATCAATGCCTACTGATTGTTTGATTACTTTTTTCATTTCTAAATTGGTTTTTAGTAAACGAAATATCTCCCTTCATCTGGTCTCCTTAAGGATATTGAAGCTGTATCAATTGGATACGCTTTACATTCTGTTCAGATTCTAAGAGATAAAAAAGAGAGGGGCAATATCTTCTTTCCGAGTATGCTCTAGGGCTACTTAGGGATTAATTTGCTCCCCCTCTTTTTTCGTTTAGTTTTTTATGAAAATAAATAAAAAACAAACATAGGAGGGATTAATGCAGTTTAAAAAAGAAGGGATTGAACGGTACACTCTCTCTTAAAAAAAATGCAACAGACAAAAGTAAATTTTCTCCGCTTTGATGTGTTGCATTTTTTTTATCTGCGACAAAGGTAATTACTTGCAGACACTTTGATAACCTACACTGCCCTTCTTTTTTAAATTGCATTTAATCTTCGTGTTGAACTAACCCTTCGGGAACTTTTGCTTTTTACAATTATTATTTTGTAATTGAAACATCAAATCTAAAATAATAACGTTATGAATCAAAAAAACATCCCATTACAAAGAAGCCGCTATAAGCCAGCTTCA
>CAYVXT010000075.1:0-30199 GCA_964455485.1 uncultured Candidatus Saccharibacteria bacterium | reverse complement strand
TATGATGTCTCTATATTTGAGCCAGCCTTCATTTCCCCAGCCATAAATCTTATCAAGCCACTCTTTGAAGAAACCGGTAGTCAAATATTCAACAACATCTATATGGTAGGCGTATTTGAGTATTATAAGAGCTCCTAGCACCATTAATATCATTTGTATAAAACCTGCGTTCGATTTATTTTTCATATTCTAATTTTATCTACTTTTGATTTAAAAATACAGCATTGGATCAAGATAAGCGTTTGAGCTTGCGATAGGTATATCGACATTTTTACAGTTTTTGCTTGATGAGTATCTTTGTATTTCAACACCTTGGCTTGCGTATAAAGTAAAATGTAGGTGTGGACCTGTTGCATAGCCAGTTTGACCGCTGTAGCCAATAATCTCACTAGTTTTGACTGATTGTCCCGCTGATACCTTTATTAGGTCTAAATGGGCATAAAGGCTCGAAAGACCGTTCGGATGCTTTATAAGGACCCATTTGCCGTATGAGTAACAACCACTTTGTGCGTCAGTGTTGCCAGTTCCAAGCACAACGCCGTCCAATGCTGATTTTATTGGAGTACCTCTGCTAGCTCTAAAGTCAACTCCGTTATGAGTACCTGATACATATAAACGTTTGGCATCTACAGTGCGGCCAAATGCCTGAGTCACAAAAATGCTGTCTAATGGATAAGCTAAGATACCTTTTTTCCCTGTTGGAAAACTGTTTGGGTCAATAGCTCGCTTTAACGCTGATTCAAAATCAAACAATTCTTTCTCAAATTTTTCTTTTTGTGCTTGACGATCTGCTAGTATTTTTTTGTACTCAGCCTCTTTGTTTTTTGTTGCCGATAGTAAGGTGCTTTTTTCTTTTTTAGTATTAGAAAGTACTTGGTTTTGATCCCCAAGTTCAGATTTCAATGATACTAACTTCTTTTTTTCTCCCTCAGTGGCATTTTTCTTTACACTTAAATCGGTTTGATATGACTCTAGTTCGACAGTTTTTGTTCTAATACTATCCTGAAAACGGTTTATGGTTTCATATTGATCTAAAATATCAGCAAGGCTTTTGTCGCTCAATATATTTTCAATAAGAGTTGTATCATCAGCTTGATATAACTCGTTTATTGACCGTTTTATGGCCTCTGTGTTAGAACCAATTTTGGATTGTATACTTACGATCTCGTTGCCAAGGTCTTGAATAACTAAATTTGTTTTATCAATATTTGTTTCTGTCTTTTTAATCTCAGTAGTTATCTTTTTTTGACTTACATCTAACGTGTTGATTGCACCTTGGAGTGTTTTAGCTTCGGCTCCAGTATTTTCGATCTGCTTTTCATACTTTTTTATTTCTTCGTCTAACTGTTTTATTTTTTCGCTATGATTTTCAATGTTTTTCTTTAATTCATCGACAGATTGGGAAAAAACTACTTCATGTTGGAGTAGTATAGCCAGAGTAATTAATATTGTGATTATTTTTTTATTATATTGCATTAACGAAATATCCTGATTATTTTAATTACTCTAATTACTTAAAAAATTCTAATCCTAAATTAAATTAGGTTAATTAGAATATCAGTAATTTGAGCCTCATAGCATATCAATTACTCGCTTTACTCTTTTAATGCATTCTTCGCTACCCAAAATCGATAACAAAGACATTGGATCTGGCGACTTATCTTTACCTGAGAGTGCGTATCTTAAAGGCCAAAGCACATTCCCCTTTCCCATTTCCTCAGCATATTGTAAAATATCTTTTTCTGTGTTATTATTTTCTATCATCATTGCCACTTTGTTTAGATGCTCTTTTGCTTCGCTTACAGTCTCCCCTTTCCATGGTATTTTTTCAACAATAATTTCTGGTGAACTAAATAAATAATCCAATTCTCCTGAATTGAGGATTTCGCAGACTTCTCCCCATCTATGAATCCTATTTATCATAATTTCCATGAATTTTTCTAGAAATTCTGAATTTCTGAATTTGTCAGAATCCTTCCATTTTGAATTTTCAATTTGAAATTTGAGCTTTGAAATTTGAATTTCAGGAGATTGACGTAAAATGTGCTCTCTGTTTACCCAATCTAATTTTTCTATGTTAAATATACCACCCTTCTTTTGGACTTTTGAAAGATCGAAAGCTTGTATTAATCCGTCTATAGTAAATATTTCTTGTTCGGTGCCTGGATTCCAACCAATAAGAGCCAAAAAGTTTAATATGGCCTCTGGTTCATAACCTTTATTTCTATAATAATTTAACGAAACAACCTCACCAAGCTTACGTTTCGATAGTTTTGCTCGGTTTTCATCTAATACAAGTGGTAAATGGGCATACTCTGGCAATTCAAATTCAGACTTTGTCGCTTCAGCAAGCGCTCTCCAGATGAGTATTTGCCTCGGTGTGTTCGATATACCATCTTCACCTCTAATAATATGGGTAACTCCAGTTTCCATGTCGTCTACCACTACCACTAGGTGATAAAGCGGTTCATTGATATTCTTTGCAATTATAAAATCATTAAGGTCACTTACGTCCATTTCAACGTCACCTCTTATTAAATCATGGAACTTTATTTTTCCACCGGGATTTCTAAATCGAATAACTTCTTTATTCTCGCCCTCGTTTTCTTGTGAGACATAGGCAGCTCCGGATTTTATAAGAAGGTCTAAATATTTTTTATATATCAAAGTTCGTTCGGACTGTCTCCAAACATCATTTTTGTTGTCATAATCAATACCAAGCCATTCTAGGTTTTTTATAATATCATCCTCATATTCTTTTTTACCTCTTTCTTTGTCGGTATCTTCAATACGTAAAATGAATTTTCCACTGTTTTTGCGGGCGAAGAGGAAATTATATAAAGCTGTCCTTACACTTCCAACATGCAAAAGCCCTGTTGGGGATGGTGGAAACCTGACTATGACCTTATTCTGAGCCATAAGGCTATTATAGCAAGGAAATAACTCATCCCCAACCCTTCTCTTACTTCAAGAGAAGGGTTCCGGAACCCCTCCCTTGGGGTAAGGGAGGGGCCGAGCGTAGCGAAGAGAGGGTGAGTTATTCCAAATTTTCGTGCATCAAGGCGATTCGAAGTATTTCTTTACCAATAGTGTCAGCTGCTCCCGGTTTGAAAAAGCTTTTTGCGCCGGAAACCATTTTGTCCTGTATTTCCTTGCTTTGCAAAATACGATTTATTTCCGCAATAAATATGTGAGTTTTTAAGTTTTCTTCCTTTATTACAGAGCAGCCTCCTGTTTTCGCGTAGGCAAAAGCGTTTTTCACCTGATCGTGGCTAATTTCTTCGGGTATCGGAATAATGATCGAAGGCTTTCCCCAGGAAGCGATTTCAAAAATAGTAGAACCTGCTCTGCTTATAACTAAATTTGCGGCGCCACCAGCCATGCGCATTTCCAAGCTATTTAGATACCCGTAAGGTTTATACCTGTCTTTGTATTGATTACCTAAGAGTACTGCACCCGCAGACTGCTTCATTACCTCAATATTTGCATTTCCTGTTTGATGGATTATTTGAAAGTTTTTAACCAGATCAGGGAGTGCGTCAAGTATGGCGTTGTTTATAGCCTCAGCGCCTTGAGAGCCTCCCATTATAAATATTGTTGGTATGGTGGTGTCAAACCCAAAAAACTCATGGGCATTTGCGGTTAGGGGTTCAAGTCTTTCAGCGATTATTGGTTGACCGGTATAAGCCACTTTACCATCTTTGAAAAAGTGGGCTGCCTCTGGGTAAGATACAGCTACCCTTGAAGCAAATTTACCTGCCCAAGCGTTTACTTTGCCAGGTGCAGCATCAGATTCGTGTACAAAAACAGGTATTCGCAATATTCTTCCTGCTAGTACTGTAGGAAAACTTCCATATCCACCTTTGCAAAAAATTATATCTGGAAAAATATTAAAAACATCGAACAATGCTTTAAGGGAACCAAAAAATGTTTTGAATAAGTCAAAAAAATTCATGACGGAAAAATACCTTCTCATTTTTCCAGCGGTTACTCTTGTGTATTTTATTTTATGGTCAAAAAGTATGCCTTGGTTATAAGGTGTTGGACCAAAAAAATACATTTCCGGAGTCAGTATTTTATTTTCTTTAGATATTTTTTGGATCGATTCTGCTATTGCAATAATTGGATAAAAGTGACCACCTGTTCCTCCTCCTGTAAATACAATTTTCATATTTTTACTTTTTACTTTGTCTAGATATATTCATTATAATACCCGCTTCTACCAACGTGGCAAACAAGGCAGTACCTCCTTGGCTAACAAAGGGTAGAGGTATACCCATTAGAGGCAAAACCCCTATCATGCCGCCAATATTTATAAACGCCTGGGATACTATCAGTATAACAATTCCCAACGAGAGCAGTCTACCAAAATCATCCGGTGCTCCTGAGGCAATTTTTATACCTTCAATACAAAACATAACGAAAATACCTATTATGATCACTGCTCCTATAAAACCAAATTCCTCTGCGGCAACTGCAAAAATTGAGTCCCCTACTGGTTCGGGTAGGTAATTAAACTTCTGGATACTTTGCCCAAATCCCCTACCCCACATTTGACCCGAGCCTACTGCAATGAGCGATTGCCTAAATTGATAACCTGAAGTTTGACTGTTTGCGCTTGGATCCATCAGGACTTTTATACGCTGCATCACATATGGTCTAGTAAATGCAAGAAGGGCGAGTATGGCCACTCCTCCCAAAAAAATTGCCGCTATATGCCGCCACTTTGCTCCAGCGGTTAGAAACATCGCTAGTGATGCAAAAGCAATGACTGCAAACGTGTCGGTATCAGGTTGGGCTAGTAGTACGCCCCCAATAAAACACATAAAAATAACAAACGGTAAAAGTCCCCACGAAAATGTCCCAACCAATTTTTTAGTTCTTGCTAGCCATGCTGCAAAGTATGCAATAAATGCTATTTTCAAAAATTCTGATGGTTGAAAAGAAATAAATCCCAAGTCTATCCATCTTTGTGCCCCACCGTGTTTTATACCAACTCCGGGTATAAAAACCAAAAGCGTAAGAATTATGGCTCCTATAAGTAAATAAAATGAAAGTTTTTTCAGAATATGGTAGTCAACCCTTGCTGCAACTATACATGCGATTGCTCCTAAAAATAGTCCATAAAAAACATGGTTGAAAGCTACGTTTGAGAATTTTACTTCGTCTTTCGCCAAGACTCCCAAAGATGCTGAACTAAAAATAAAAAAACCACATACTATTAGTACTATTGTCCAAAACAAAAATGGTTTGCTTATTTTGCCAATTCTAACGGCCATAAGCATTTATTATAACCTATTTATTTTTTTACCCAATTAGGGCGAGGGTAATACCTAAAATTGCGCAGATGGTGGAAAACACCCAATAACGCATTGTGACCTTGTATGATGGCCAACCTATAGCTTCAAAATGGTGATGGAGCGGTGCTACCCTGAAAACTTTTTTACCTCGTAATTTTTTTGAAAGTATCTGAATGATATTTGAAAGTACGGTTATGACTAGAGGTAGTGCTACAACTGGTAAAACTAAAAAACCATAACCATCCCCTAACCTATCAGTCATAAAGGCCACTACAGTGAGAGTAATAGTAAGTCCCATGGTGCCTGTTTCTGACAAATAAAAACGTGCAGGAGGAATGTTAAACCATAAAAATGCAAGCAAACCCCCGGCCACTGCTGCACAAAAAGCGGCAAGATCAATTTGCTGTTGATAAAATGCAATACCACCGTATGCTGCAAACATTGTGGTGAATATACCTCCAGCCAAACCGTCTATACCATCTATTACTCCCCCTGCATAAATAAAAAGTCCAGTGAGCAAAAATAGAAGTATAAAAATAGGTCCTAAGTAGAGTTCACCAAACCCAAATGGAAGACCAATACTTACTACGTCTAATTTAAAATAAAACCACAAAGCGCATAATAGGGCTATAATTCCAACTGCGCTTAGTCTCTTCGACACTGGTATACCACCGGCTTCGTATTCTCCATTTATTGGCCGTGTGACTAGGTAGTCATCAAATAGTCCAACTAGTCCTCCTAACATAAGTGTGGCGAGTGGTATCCAAGTTTGGTTTCTGGAAAGAAAGTCTAGATTTATCAATGTTTCGCCACCAAAAATTTGTGCAAGCAACCAAATGATTGATACGGTGATAAAGGTAGAACCCCAAACCACTATTCCTCCCATGCGGGGGGTGCTCACTTGTGTATCTTTGTGTAATTCGTTGAAGACTTTTGCCTCACTTCCATCAAACGCGGTTTTACCAGGTTTCTTTTTCCATAATTTGTGGGAATAAAGATAGTTGGTAAGAAACGGAGTAAATAAAATACCCAAACTGAATGATCCAACCGCCGGCAAAAAAACTTTTACAATGTCTATTAACATATATATAAATATACTTTAACTTTTCATTTTAAGCCATATTCCTGTGGTTATTTTAATCATTGACACATGTCATATTTGGGTGTATAATGTTAAGAGATTGAAATAGTACCATTTTGAAAGGACAGCCAGAAATGAGCCTTCAAATCACACTAATACGTCACGGGAAGGCTGATAAGGCCCTACCTAACCACCGCGAACACCCGCTGTCTTCATCTGGGCTTTGCCAGGCACTTAACCGGCGGATCCAGCTGGGTCACCCCCACTTCGATCTCGTCTGCCATTCGGGACTTGTTCGGACCAAGCAAACAGCTTTGCTTGTTGCCAACTCAACGTTTGCTTCGATGATTGAGATCCCAGGCCTTTTCTACGAGGAGGGCGACCGGCGTGGAGAGGTTATCGAGTTTGCATGGGATAGGCTCGGTCACGGAACTCTCCTCCAATACTTTGAAGTTGAGGGGGTGATTGTATCTTTGGCTCAAGAAGCGAAGGAGGCGATTCTACGGAAAGTGAGTGAGATCGGCGCAAAAAACGTTCTAGTGGTAGGACACGATCTCATCACCACTGCCCTATGCCGGTCTATTGTAGGCGAAGACGAGCCTTTCTTGAACTTCGTTTGTGGAGAGACCGAAGGATTTCGCCTCACCATCGATGAGACTGACCGAGTAACCTCGGTCGAAATGCTCAAGAACTGATCGAGCACCTTGATTCACGAGCCGCAGGCACCATGTCTGCGGCTCAATTGATTTACATTTTTCTTACAATTCCTTTTTCAGCATCTACCTCAACTATATCTCCATTTTTCAATAACTTAGTTGCTATTTTTGTACCAATAATACAAGGCTTATTAAATTCACGAGACATGATAGCAGCATGAGAAAGCAGGCCTCCTTCGTCAGTTATAATTGCAGCTGAACGCTTCATTGCGGGAACGTAATCAGGATTGGTCATTGGACAGACTAATATTTCACCTTCCTGTAATTCATGAGCTTGAGCTGGTTCAAGGGCAATTTTTACTTTACCTTTAGCAAATCCTTTGCATGCAATTTGACCCTTAAACTCTTTTATAGTGTTATCAATTTTATTTAATTCTTTATCAATCCATTCACTCAAGGCACGGCCTTCTGCTCCATAAGAAATATATTGTTCTCCATCGAGCATCATCATTGCGAATCCTTTTTTCCTTTCTTCTAAGTCTAGATTATCGATCTTAGTAGCTCCTTTTAAGATATTGAAAATTTCTTTAGATAGAAAATACTTTGTCTCCTCAAATTTTACCCCAATCCTTTCGGCAACCAATTGAAGTAAGGTGAGGTATTTTGAAGTAGACATATAAGCTTCTTCAATACCCGCTGTTAGGGCCCATGCAAGCTCACGAGCATCAGCAATGTTATCAATTAATTCTTCATCTTCTTTTATAATTTCTATTATTTTTTGAGCCCCTATTTCTTTTTTGGAATTATCCTCCTTTTGTTTTAGAAAAGTTTCTTTGTAATTCTCTTTTCTAGCTCTTTCAACTCTTTCCATTAATTGTTTACGAGTCATTGGTAAAATAGGAGTAAGTATAAAAGTGGTCAAATAGTCGTACTTTTTTAAATATTCTTTGGCCTTCTTTTCAAATTCTGGGGTACCTTCTTCTAACAACAGAAGTTCATACATATCCTCCTGTTCAAGCTGGAAATTAGTTTTCTTTACAGGGAAAACCATAGAAAGCAGAGCTTCCTGAAAATCAGTCAATTTGTCTATTTCCGTTTTATATTTTTCTAGTCCATCTTTTACTTTATTTGTAAGAATATCTTCTTTGGCCAAAAACCATGGATACCAGAACCAGGGTATTACTTTTAAAAACCCTTCGTCTAGATCTCTCCAATAATCTGCAAGATCGCCATTGCCTATCTCCAGATTATTCTTGAGCTTAGACATAGCATCATCTGCTTGTCGATTGAATTCTTTGGGTAAATCAAAGGCGTTTTGAATAACCTCCTTTAAAAACTTTTTATTTCTCACCCTTTCTTTTAGTTCTCCGAAGTACAAATCAGAAGCTTTTATATTTCTGTTCAATCTATTTGAGTCACTGAATAGATAACCAAAATCTTTCTGCTCTCCGGTAATATATTTTACGAAATATTGATTAAGTGAACGAGAAAAGAAATCACACAAAAGTATCGGCTGTTCTCCTCTCTGCTGGGCTTCAAATTCCCATTCCTTCAAATCTATTAGATCCTTTGTGAGTTTTTTAACTTCGTAATCCATAATTATTTAATGATTCTTACAATTCCATTGTCAGCATCGACTTCCACTTCCATTCCGTCTTTTAATACTTGAGTAGCAATCTTTGTGCCGATAATGCACGGTTTTTTGAGCTCTCGAGACACAATGGCGGCATGACAGGTTATACCACCCTCGTTAGTTATAAAAGCTGCTGCTTTTTGTAGTACCGGCATAAATTCTGGACGTGTCATTGATGTTACCAAGATGTCTCCATTTTCAATTTTTGAAAAGTCTTGTTCTGATAAAACTATCTTTACAACCCCGCTTACTTTTCCTTTTGAGGCTGTATATCCCTTCAAATTTTTTTGAAGTTCTTCTTTTAGTAGATTTTGCAACTCCTTTTTTAGTATTTTGTCTGTGGTTATACAATATCCATCATTACCAAACAACCAAACACTTTCTTGATTTCTCTCAGCAATCCGAACACTTATTTCTGGATCAATATTAGAGTTGGTGATACTTAGAAACTCTCTTGGTGTGGTACTTAATAAAACCTCTGTGGGTACTTTTAGAATGTTCCCCACAGCATCTACTATCTTTCGAAGAGCATAATTAGTTCTTAGTACATTTGCCTTTCTTTCATCTTGCATCGCAATAAAACTTTCGACAACTTTTATGAAATTGTTTAATTCTGAATTATTCAGTTTTTTCAATATTTCAACCTTCTTTTTCTTTGATTCCAGTAATGTATCCTGAAAATTAAGTTTTACTTGTTCCTCTTTCAATAATCCTAGTGTCAGGGTCGGTTGACTAAAATAACTACCTTTTACCCAGTAAAATGTTTTAATTATATTTTCAAAATCACTGTCAGTTTTCGCGTCATGTAGTTTCTCGCTAAATTCTTGAGTGAAAGATTTTGTACTAGGTTGCAATAATATCTGTAAATCTTCTTCTGATATATCTGACTGAATTTCTTTTATATATCTTGTAACCCAATAATCATTCGTATAGGTAAATATTTCAGTAAGATATCCATATGATTGAGGAATTATGGCCTTATTCATTAAGTCCTCAGCGATTTTCATTATAGTCTCTATATCTTTGGGAGCCCATGTTACATCAAAAAATATAGAATCACTCGTATCTTTAAGTGTCTTTGTTGAACTATAAAATAATTCCAGAAATGGCTTATACCAGTCGGAGGCCTTTTTTATGTTTAATAACAATGCCTCTGAAATAGCTTTAAAATCTCTTGGGTCGTATGACCATCTCATGTACATATCGTCATAAGTCGCTACACCGTATTTAAAACCAGGTTCATGTACAGATGATACGCCCTTAGACGCGGCAATACCTTGTATCGACATCAGTAAAAGATAAGTTTTTGCTCCTTTGGGAAACCACTCCTTGTTTTTCTTCAGGTCAATTAACGTCTCATCGGAAATAGTTTTTGCTTCTTTGTATGTGTTGATGGTTGGTATCATGAGGGCTATTTAATCTTCAATTATTCTCACAACTCCTTTATCTGCATCCACCTCTATCATGTCTCCGTCCTTAAATGTTTTAGTAGCAATTTTGGTTCCTATGATACAAGGTTTTTTCATCTCTCTCGCAACGATAGCGGCGTGACAGGTAATACCACCTTCGTCTGTGACGAAAGCAGCAGCAACTTTCATTGCTGGTAGAAAGTCAGGTGTGGTCATCGGAGAAACAATAATATCCCCTTCTTTTACTTCTCCGACTTGATCTCTTCTCCTAACTATCTTTACTCTTCCGGTCACCTTTCCTTTTTGGGCTATTTGACCTTTTACTTCTGTAATATTTTTTATTTCTAAATCATCACTGGCGAAAACAAATTCAGGATGTAGTTGTCCAAAACTTTTCAAATTCCCTATATATTTTTCTTTTCCTTGAACCATGAGGGAATTTTTTCGTCTTTGTTTTAGAATCTCCATATCAGGAATATAGTCTATTTCATCAATAAAAATGGTCGTTTCGTATCCTTTAATTTCAGGATAGATAGAAACGATACTGTCTCTGATTATTATATCATTCTCTGCAAAGAATTCGTCTTTATTACGCATCTCAAGAGCTTTATCCCTTATTTCTTTTGGAGTCCCCTCGTTTACGGCAGAGTAGTAATAAACTATAAAATAAGACAAGGCTTCTTTTGAAAAATTTATAAGTTTCTTTAGATCTTCAACATGTAAAATCTTTTTCTTCCACAGCTCATGGATTTCAGACAATTTTCCTTTGTAAGCCTTTAGAATTTGGTCAATAAATTCCGGATCATCCTCGTTATTTTTAAGAACAGTACTCTCAAGCCATTCAGTAGCTTCCAAATTTTCCCAGATTTCAATACTTCCTTCATTCATGTAATGGATAATTCCCGGGAGATAAGGATTTTTCCAACCGAAGTCTTTTTCGATGCCTTCAGAGCAACCATAAGCCCATAGCTCCTGCATTATGTAGGTTGTGTCTCTAGTGTATATTTTCTTGAAAGTAAGTTTTTCTGACATTTTTATATAATTTTAATTATCCCAATATTTGCATCTAATTCTATTTCCATTCCATTCTTTAATACTTGAGTCGCTATTTTTGTTCCTATCACACACGGCTTCTTAAGCTCACGAGAGACAATAGCGGCATGACAAGTAATCCCTCCTTCATTTGTAATGATACCACCAGCTTTTTTCATAAGCGGGACAAATTCTGGTCTAGTCATACTCGTTACAAGAATATCTCCTTCTTCAAATTCAACATCTTTTGTTGCATCAAAAACAATTCTTACTTTACCTTTTACGAAGCCTTTACTTGCGCTGTTTCCTTTAATTTCTTTGACTTGTGTATCAACATTATTGAGTTCTGTTTCTACTTTATTAATATCAACTTCACATGCATGTATAGATATATTTTTGTAACTAAAAGAATAAGCTTCAGAACCTTCTTTTCTTGCGTCAATATCTTCTTTATTTTCTTTCAAATAACCTACACCCTTTATCATTTCTACAGAAACCAAGTTGAACGCATTATCTTTTGAGATTTCAGCTCTATCGCATAGCTCTTCTGCTAATACTTGGAAAAGAGCTTGAACTTTAGCCATATCATCTTTTCTATAATCTCTTAAGCGAGTTACGAATTTAAAATAGTCAAAGAGAGTTTTATCGTTTTTAGAGAGACTTTTCGTATACGATTCCTCTGCCAGATTAGTTTCAAAACTTATTATCTTTTTATCTACCAATTTCTTCAAGTCTTCTTCGATATGCTCTGGAGCTTTTGTCTTTTGATAATCAGTATATAAATATTTAAGTTCGTTTATTAATTTTGTATCAATCATCCCTTCTCTATCTTTGATAGCCTTTATTTTTAGATATTCATGTCTTTTTTCAAAAGAATCGAAAGGAAATTTTGATAGATTTTCTAGAATCTCATCAGGATTAGCGCTTTCATAACTTAATTCTTCTAGAACTTCTTTAATGACTTCAGGAGTAAGAAATTCAATAAATAGTGAGGTGCTAACAATGTCATCAAAAAGATTTTGAACTGTCTTTGTGACTTCTACTAGTTCTTTTTCTTCTAGTTTCGTTAAATCAGTTTGAATATATTTATAGTAGTATTCATCTAAAGTGTCGATATATTTCTTATATTCAGATTGATACTTTGGTATATCAAATTTTCCATTCAAGTAATTCCTAAAAGTGTCTCTGGCATATCTTTTATAAACTTCGAGGTCAAATCCAAAGACTGATTCGTTCTTGGAATTTCCCATATATAAAGGAAAATCTCCATTCTTTAAAATCCAAGTGGTGGTAAATAATGGAGAATACTTACCACGGATTATAAGAATCTCATCTTTACCAACTTTATTTTTGAATTGTTCTAATAATGGCAACATTAGTTGTCTAGTATTTTAATAACACCGTTATCAGCATCGACTTCAACCATCATCCCATCTTTTAAGACTTGAGTAGCTATCTTGGTGCCAATAATACAAGGAATTTTCATTTCTCGTGCGACAATAGCTGCGTGTGATAATACCCCACCTTCATCGGTGATTATAGCTCCAGCACGTTTTATTGCGCTTAAGTATTCAGGGTTTGTCATTTCAGTAACAAGGATATCTCCATCCGTTATTTTTTTAAGATCATCAAACCCTCTCACAAGTTTTACAACACCTTTTACTAATCCTTTATATGCCGTAGACCCTTTGATATCGACAATGTTTTCTGTATCAATCTGTTCTAATTCGATTCCAGCAGAACTCAATACTTTGTCTAATTCACTAATGTTATAAACATTAGTATTAAATAAGAAACAACCGTTTAGTCGAGCTTCGATGTTCTCTATTTGATCACTAGATAACTTGTTATCCAATGCATCTAAAGATTCTTGTGGTGAGAGAACGTGTAGGTATTTAGATAGTTCGGGTTTTCTTTTACCGACAAAATCAAGAAATGTTGACGCCACCTTTTCTGTATATTGCTCTGTTTTCTTTCTAAATTCTAAAAGAGGATTGCGTAGTTCTATCGATAAATCCAGATTATCTGGAATAGAATAAAAGATTGAATTAAATGATTCCCAAAACTTCACAGTTTCGCTGTAATAAGTAGAGAGATCTTCTGTGCTAGTGATCTTTTGTTCGCCCTTAAGATACGGCCCAACGACATCCCAAGTATTTTTTAGATTTGTCGTCAATTTCTCTATAAACTCAGAATTGAGTTTATAATTAGTCAGTTTTTCTAGCTCCTGCGTCTCTTTCTCCGAATACCATACAGAACCTTTTGTTCCTGAGGGTGGTACGATAAAAAGGTTGGTTCGTATTTCGGTTCCCAGAAACCGCCTAATACCTTGTCTGTCACTTTCATCCCATATAAAGAAATGGAGAAGGGGTTTCTCGCGTGCAAATATTCTTGAAAGTTTTATTTTGTTTTGCATTTTTTTAGATAATTCTCACTATTCCTTTATTTGCATCCACCTCTACTTCCATATTATCTTTCAAAAGCTGTGTTGCAAACTTGGTGCCAATTACACACGGAACATTTAGTTCACGAGAGATGATTGCTGCATGACAGAGTAAGCCACCTATATCTGTAATAATTGCAGCCGCTTTTTGCATCAATGGGACATAATCTGGCGTAGTCATTGTAGTAACCAATACAGCTCCAGATTCCATCTTATGGAAATCCTTTGGAGAAATTATTACTTTAATTTTTCCTTTAGCAATCCCTTTATTTCCAATCTGTCCAATTATAGTTCCATCATCTGAAGCTTTAGCTTTAGGAATCATAGTGTCAGCTAAGTGTTTGAGCATAACTTCATCATCAATAACTATTGGTTCTGCATCATTAGGTACAGAATATATTGCCCATTTGTCGCCGTCGCGGTTTTTAATTAATCCCTTTACTTCCACACCATTTAAGGACCCAATAATTTCATTAAGGTTAAGGTCAAGTAGTTCGTTATAGGAAATGTCAATTTTCTTTGCAACTAATTTAAAAAGTTTTATTGCATCTCGGGAATATATAGAAAAGTGTTCTACTCCAGTTTGTCTCAAGTATGCGGTGATCGCAGAACATTCAATCATGAATGAAAGGTCCGCGGATTTAATAGATTGTTCAACGGGATTATTTAAAGGAGGAATGTGGGTTATCTGATCAATTATTTGCTCAACACTTGGGTCTTCACCCATAAGGTTCATTACATTAGTCCAACCATGAGTTTCAGTATAAGAATTTATTAAAGCTAGAGTGTCGACGTCCTTTTTAATTAGCTCGATGGCTTTTGCCGAATCTTTAAGAAGAGTGTCCCAATATCCTTTTTCTTCCAAAACCTTCTTTATCAGACGCAAATTATCCTGAGCTTCAAATAACGGAGTTTTAAAAGGAGGCACTAGAGATGAAATGTCTTCGGGTTTGACCCCAGCACTTTCTGCCGTTGGTAGTAAAAATTCATCAAAAGCTTCAGAAAGCAGATACCCGAAACACCAAAAGAACATTATGTGCTGGCCTATCTCCGCCATTTTTCTTACATTTTCAGGAGTTGGTTCTTCTTTGCTTAACTCTTTTGATAATTTAAGTGAGCGTTTATAAACATCATCAGCTAACTTTTTAGCGGTAACTAACTTTTCTTTATCCTTACTGTCAATAATGTTTTTGGCATATTGTCGTATATTTTCTATAACTGTTTTTTTTGTGAAGAAATTTCCTCCGTTTATAACGAAAATTCCAGCATCATTCAGGTTAAGACCGATTTTTTTAGCGTACTCAGGAACAAGCCATTTGGCCCAATACCAATCGGTGAATAATTGGCATTTCCACAAACCAAAGAAATGATAGTCTTCTGGACTGATCGAGGTAATAATTTCTTTCCTGAGAGAAAGAGTGGTAATAGGCCTACTTTGAACGATGTAGAATTTTCCACCTTCGTAAGCCCACTCGATATCGCAAGGAAAGCCATAGTGGTTTTCAATACCCAAAATGATTTCCGAGAGTTCTAAGATCTGATCATTGGAGAGTTTTTGTTTATTACCTTCACCAGAGTTGATCTCCTTCCATTCATTGCCAGCTCCACTTCTGAAAAGACCTCTTTTTTGGTCAGCAATATTTGTATCTAAAATATTTCGAGGTTCCTTTTCGACTACATATGAGTCGGGGGTGATAGAACCAGATACAATTGCTTCTCCTAAACCATAGCCAGCTTCTATAATGAGTTGATTATGGTCTTCAGTTACGGGATGTACCGAGAAAGCAATTCCAGAAACTTCAGACTGAACCATTTTTTGCACCACAACAGCTACTGAAATATCTGTTCCGTGTAGTTCTTTCTCAAAACGATAAAAGATTGCACGGGGTGTAAAAAGAGATGACCAACATCTCCTTACATTTTTTAAAAGTGTATCTTGATCTGTATTTAAGAAACTATCTAATTGCCCGGCCCATGCATGTTCTGCCCCGTCTTCGGCTGTAGCGGAAGAACGCACAGCAACAAACTCTGCCTTAAGTTTGGCAAACTCAGTGTTTATTTCTTTCGCAATGTCTTCAGGAACCGGCTTATTTTCAATAAGTCCTCTAATTTTTTCCGAAGCAGCATCGACAGTATGGATGGCTTTATGATCAACAGTTTTTAAGATAGCCTCAATTTCTTGAGTTAGGTCGGTCTCGTGTAAAAAGTGGTCAAAAGTTGAAGATAGTACAACAAACCCATCTGGCACTGGTATTCCAGAAGAGGTCATTTCACCCAAAGAGGCACCTTTACCGCCGGCAATATTAGCATCTTTTTTGCTTAATTTTGAAAAAGGTTTAGTGAATTCCATATGTCAAAATATACCATAATAAAATGGCATTTTAAATAGAGATAAAACTAAATTTCTTGAACATATTTTAAACTGGCTTCAACAAGTTTTAAAGTATCATCAAATCGACCTTCTTGAGAAGAGCCAAGAACTGCGATTATGATAGGGCGGTTTAATCCTGCGTCGTACGCTATTACCAAGTTGCCACCAGCAAGATCGGTATAGCCAGTTTTTGAAGCAATAAGGTTTGGTATTTGATCTACAAATGTGTTGGTGTTTGACGCATTATAATGTTTTTCGTCGCTAACAAAGTTTAAACTTTTATATCGTGTTGCTTCCAGCAAGTTTGGTTTATGTTTTAAAATATATTCAACAAGCGTTGCCATATCTCTAGCTGATCCATATGCCCCTGCTAGATTTTCACCACCATTCCCTTTACGATCAAGCCCGTGCTCGTTAAAAAATTTGCTATTTGATAGACCAATTTTATTTCCAATATCATTCATCTCATTCACAAACTGGGCTTCAGAAATTTGTTGAGATTGCTCCGGTGTTACCACTGCTGCTAAAGCTGAAGCTCCGTCGTTTGATGATGTTAGAAGAGTGAAGTCTCTTAATTCAGAAATATTCCAAGAGTCCCCAACTAAAAGACCCGAATCCCCTTCTGGATTAAGGTTATCAGACGAAATTTTCACTTTTACAGAATCAGGCAAAATTTCAGAAAGTGTGAGCGCTGTCATTATTTTTGTTAATGACGCTAGAGGAAGTGATTGGTCCGGGTCTTTGGAATACAAAACTCTGTTGTTTACAACATCTAATACAATTGCACTCTTTGCTTGGATTGAAACGTGATCAAACAAATTATACTTAACTGGGCCTTCTTTTATTGCTACTCGTTTTGCAAGTACATCGTTTCCAATGAGTAGTAATACAAAAACAATGACCGAAAATATTCCGAGTGCGCTAAGTACCGGTATAAAATACCTAGTTCGTTTTTCTATGCTGAAATGATTTCTGAAATTATTCTGATCCATTTTTATCTTCACTTATCGATTCTACTTTTTTTACAAATTCCTGATATTCCGGCAAATCGGCCGCTTTAGTTATGCCAAGGTGGGCAAAAAGAGATGCGGTGGGTTTGTACTTGAACCCCCTCTCTCCCCCGCTTTCACGCTCTATGAGCCCACGAATAGCTAAGTTTCGCAATATAAATGTAGAGTTTACCCCGCGGATGTAGTCAACCTCTCTCCGGGATACAGGACCATTATAAAGGATAATTGCCAAAGTTTCCAAGCCAGCTTTTCCAATTTCCTTACTCATTTCGTCCTTTGCAATTTTCTCTATCATATCTTTCATTGTTGATGCCGTTGCTAGGGAAGCTTCAGTGTCTGAGACTATCAAACATATTCCACGGTGTTTAAGAGAATCTGAAAGTTTATTTAGGCCATCGCGCGTTTCATTTTCGCTTATATCTAAAATTTTGGAAATCTTTTTAATTTCCATTGGTTCATTTTGGTAGAAAAGAAGGGCTTCAATTTTTTGCTCGGTATTCATTTTAATATATTGGGATATTAATATTTTCGGATTCAATATGGATTTCGTCAAAGTGATTATTTTGGGCTACCCGCACTGCACCTCTCTTAACTAACTCTAACATAGCAAGGAAGCTTACTATTACCTCTACTTTTTCTACCCTATCCATCCCAGCAAATTCCTTCCTTTGAGTTGGAGTTTTTGCGAAGTCTGAAAAGCTCATACGAAGACTGGAAGTGATTCTTTCCGAAAGTTTGCCTATCATTTCTTCTAAACTGACAATTTTTTTTACTGACAATGAGGGCAGTTCCGCTGCTTTTTGAGGTAAACTAAAAAGTACTCTACTCATAGCTTCTTTTACTGAAATTAGTGTTATCTCTGAAGTCGGATTAAACACAGGTTGAATGTTGCGACTTTCTTTTGGAAAATACATAAAATTTCCAAACATTTTTTGCAGTTCAGCCGCTAATTCTTTATATCTCTTATGTTTCTCAAGCCTATTCTCTAACTCCTCAATGCTTACTTTTTCATCTTCACTCAAATCAAGAGTGGGAAGAAGAGATTTTGATTTGATGAGTAGTAATGTTGATGCAATCAAAATAAAGTCAGCCGAATCAGCTATTGGGAATTCTTCTTGATTTTCAATGTATTTCAAAAAGTCGTCAGCGACTTGAGAGAGTGACACATCACTTATATGAAGCTTCCTTTTTTCTATAAGGTCCAAAAGCAAATCTAAGGGACCTTCAAACTCCCCTGCTTTAACCTTAAAATCTTCTAACATAAGGCTATTTTAACATGACTAACCAAGTTTACATATTGGAAAATCGCTCATCGATCCTCTCCATATCTCTAGGAAACATCGATGCCTCCCTAATATTTTTTAGACCTAGAATTTGCATCGTAATGCGCTCTGCGCCGAATGCAAACCCACCTTCAGGAGGTACTCCGTACTGGAATGCTTCCAAAAACATCTTAATTTTTTTAGGATCCATATTCCATATTTTTACATGCTCAAGCAGTTGTTCGTAATCATTTATTCTGCGCCCACCTGATAACCATTCAACTCCTCTACAAAGAAGGTCCATTCCTTCATTCACTTCCTGATCCTCTGGGTTAGGATAAACATAAAATGGTTTCTTTCTGGTTGGATAACCATAAACAAATACGAAATCTGAACCAGTCTCTTTCTTTATGATTTCACACAATTCCCTTTCGTCTTGAGGATTCAAATCTTTTTCACCGCGTACATCTCTACTAAAGTGTTCAAATATTTTTTCTTGAGCTTCCTTTAATGAAAGACTTGGAGTTTTATCAATCATTGTGGGTAATTCAGCATTTAAAAGTTTCAAATGTTCTGAATTTCTTTCCTTTACCCGTTCCAAAATAAATCTTACAGTACCTTCTGCCATATCCCTTACGTCCTCCCAACTATCTATAAATGCCATTTCAGCATCTAAGGAAACTACTTCAGTTAAGTGTCTGGTTGTTACACTTGGTTCTGCTCTAAATATTTTATTTACTGAGAAAACTCTTTCAAACGCGGTCATTACTATTTGCTTATAAAGTTGTGGAGATTGTGATAAATATGCTTTTTTATCAAAATAATTTACCTCAAATACTTCACTGCCCCCCTCTGCCACCGCTGGCGTTATGCTAGGAGCTTGAAACTCAAAGAAATTATTTTTTTTCATAAATTCCCTAAAGGAATCTATAATTGTTTCTTGTACTTTGAATATGGCTTGGATTTTTGGATGTCTTAATACAAGTGCCCTATTATCTAGTTCTGTAACAAGTTCTAGGTTGTAACCATCAAGAGACATATCAAACGGCAACTCTTTTGCCTTTGCTAAAACTTCAATATCAAGTATTTCTAGCTCAATATCTCCATTTGTTATATCTCGTTTTATCATTTTCTCTGGACGGTTATTGACCTTGCCTTTTACCTTAACCACCCATTCTTGTCTAATTTGCTTTGACTTTTCCATTAAGTCCTTTAAATTAGGCAAAATAACCCCTTGTATAGTTCCTGTCATGTCACGAAAATCAAAAAATATCATCTTGCCTTGGTCGCGCACTACGCTGACCCAACCTTTGATATTGACTTCGTTGCCTATATGTTTTTTTAAATCTCCTATATATATCCTTTCCATTTAATTAAATTATTTTTCCTCATATTACAACTTATTTGTATTTTATTCAAACTTCATATTGGCTACATGATAGCTACCTATAATGGCAATAGACGCACCTTATACAACATTTGCAATCATTATTTCTGGAGGTGCTATGCAGTGGACGAGAAAACTTGAGAGGATCATTTTGTGTGGCCTCTTGTGTGTGGGACAGCTTTGTGCTGAAACCAAATTCGCAATCGAAGAAGGCCGATACTTGTGGCATGTTTGGGACACTCCTGCTTACCGGCAGGCCTTTCCTGACTGGGCACAATTTAAAGCCGAAGTCGCTGAGCTCAGTGGGTTACCTAACGCTGATGATGCGTATCATTTTCTTCAACCCGGCTTCGAACTCTCGTTGCCGGATTTACCTCAAGATACACCTTCCAAAAATGCCGTCGACGTTCAGCAAATCAAGGTTGACGTAAGGCAGCAAGTCGAACAGGAGTTTGCAAAAGAAAGGATCAAGCTCCAGGAGGAAATCAAAAACCTTAAGTCCGAAACTGAAGGTGCAGATCAGAGTTACTTTTGGGTTCTTGCGATCGCCCTTTTTCTGCTCGGGACCGCGATATTTTTGCACTATCTGAACGGAAAGAAAAAGATGAAAATCGCAGAATTGCAGGAAGAAAACGTGGTACTAACCGAAAACGTCAAAACCCTCGCGGAAGACGTGGTGATCCTGAAGAAAGACAAGGAGTTGCTTCTAAAAGATACAGATCTCCACCAGCACTTCTTGAAATGCTACACGGTCCCCTACACTCTCCCTGCTGATATTGGGAGCGTGCTTGGTCGGTCTCAAACTGTGTATGTGCTCAGAGCTACCAATGTTGAAACAGTCGGGCCAGAGGATGAAGTCATCGTCTATAACGATGGCACACTTGTAAATCGCAAGTTCAAAAATCTGGCACGCTTTTTTGACGAAGCGGCCATGAAGTACGATGCGGGCAACACCGACACTTTAGATTTTTATGGCATAGTGCGGTCTGACAAGAAGCCGCACGTGAAGCCAAAGCCCACACCTACCCCAACCTTAGTCACCACATAGAGTGACAATTGCAATTTGTTGTTAATAAATTGATCTTTGTTCAAAAAATATCTGGATGGGTTCCTCGAGTTTACGCTCCTGGGATGCCAAAAAGATTATTTTATAGCCGCAAGGCTGTAGTTGTGTCAGATGGGTCCCCCGAGTTTACGCTCCTGGGATGCTAAAAGATACAAATAAGAACATGAGTCTAAGCTCGAACTCAATACGTAGGAGTCCGAGCTTTTTGTTTTTAAAAATTACTTAAATCTTTTTGCTTGGAGACTGAAGAGTTCGGCGTAAAGTCCTTTTTCTTTCATTAGTTTATCGTGGTCACCACTTTCTTTAAGTTCGCCATGATCAAAAACAAAAATGTTGTCACATTCGCGGATGGTAGAAAAATCATGTGAAATCAAAAGTGCAGTCATAGAATTTGGCAAGTTGTCTATTGAATCAAAAATTTTAGCTTCAGATTCGGCGTCTACTGAAGCGGTTGGTTCGTCTAAAATCATGACGTAAGGATTTCGATATATTGTTCTAGCTATTGCAAGCTTTTGCCTCTGCCCCTTCGATGGTTCCACACCGTCAAACTCAACACCTATTGGTTCATCGTACTTTCTTTTCCATTCTTGGATAAATGCATCTGACTGACTTATCTGACCAGCTCTTAAAACTTGATTCATATCAAGAGGTGCATCTGCTCGGCCTACCGCAATTGCTTCCTTTGTGATGAATTCATAACTCATAAAGTCTTGGAACATTACTCCGATATAAGACCACCATTCTTTCAAATCCAAATCTTTCAAATCAACTCCGTTTATCAAAATTCTCCCTTCGGTTGGGTCATAAATTCTACAAATCAATTTTATAAAAGTGGTCTTCCCTGCCCCGTTGTTTCCTACTAAACCAATTTTCTTCCCTGGTTCAAGTGTTAAATTCAAATTCTTTAAACTATAATTTTCAGAATTTTGATATTTAAAACTTACCTTTTCAAAAGAGATAGTTGGGGGTGATAATAAATTTAATTTGATTGGATTTGAGGGTATTTTTATTATCGGCTCTGTTTCCATGAACTTTATAATATCTTTAACCATCAAATACTTTTCATTCTGGCGTGCAATATTTATTAAAATATTGCTTATAGAAAATTGGATATTAGAAAGAGTACTAAGCAAAAACACCATTGATCCTACAAGTATATTGCCAGAGATTACACTTTGAAGTATCAAATAGGCTGCTCCGACAAATCCTCCGAGTGCCACAAATTCCGTAGCCACTGTAGATCCCACCCTATTTTTTTCTAGGCGTATTTGCTTTTTGTTTATTATACTCATTATTCTGTGTATCCAGGATAAGATGTATTCAACAGACTGGGATAGTTTTATTTCTGAAACATTTTGTCTCCAAAAGTAACCCCTCAAGCTATTGTATCTTCTTGTTTCTGGACTATCCTCGTTCCATAAATACCACATACCATGACTAAATTTGTATTCAACTATGAATTTTGGAATCGAGCATGCAATTAGAATTAAGTAAATCATTGGGTCAAATTGGGCAGCTAAAACCAAACCTATTATCAAACCTATAATTCCTCGAAATATTTCAATTTGGTTATCAGTTAGCTCAAGTATAGGCCAATGGTTTCGCCTAAAAGTCCTTTGCATAAAATCCTGAAATTTTGAGTCTTCGTAATAAGCAATATCTATTTCAGATTTTTTCCTTAGAGTCATTATCTCCATCTCGATATCATATTTAGAATCCCAGATCCTTTTGTAGAAAGATTGAACTGCTGAAAGTAGGTTTGGTAAAGAGTTTACAAAAGCATAGGAAAAAAATACCCATAATATTTCTCGGGTGAAATTTGGAATGGCTCCAAGTGCTGACGTGAGCGTATTTATCAATTTTCCGAGAAAGAATGCTGTAAGATACGGCATTACTGCAGAAACAGAGATGAGAATAATAGTCAGAACAATTTCCTTTCTAGCAATGAGAAAAGAGTATTTGAAAGATACTTTGGAGTTATGTATGAATTCTTTTGTTTTATTTATCACCGAACGCATTTGGTGGAGTGTTTGAATGGTTATAAGTAAACATTTGACATTTTAAACTACTTACTTTATTGTGTCAAAAGTATGATTTTTCTAAAAATTATTGAGTACAACCTCATCCGATTTCATGAATGGATGGGAAGTTTAAGTCTCGGGCAAAGTCTTGCCCTAGTATCAGGGTTTCTAACTCTGTGCATGATCCCTTTATTTCTTAATAGAAAGGGTGAAAAAACAGGAGAAAACTAAATGACCCCGATAGCTTTTTTGGCCTCAGCCAGTTTTGGCCCAGCGACAGCGCGGGCCTTTTCTTTTCCCTCTTCCAAAACTTTTTTAATTAATTCAGAATTTTCTGCAATCTCCTTTCTCTTTTCTCTTTTTGGTCCAATAAATTCTTTCAGATCATTAATCAAAATTTCTTTTATTGCCTTGTACTTACCCTTGTTTTCCTCGTAAACCTGTTGAAGGTCGTTTTCCGGTTTTATTAGTTTGTGAATAGCAAAAACATTTTGAGGCCTTTCTCCTCCTGAATCAGTCACTATGCTCATAACCTGCCTTTCAATTTCATCGTCTTCGGCGAAAAGTGAAATGGTGTTGCCATAACTCTTGCTCATTTTCCTTCCATCAATACCAGGTACAGTTTCAACTTCTTTCATTATGTATTCCTCTGGAAGTTTAAAAATATCACCTCCATTTGATGGACCAAATATTCGATTAAATTTTTCAGCAGTATCACGTGCGTATTCAATATGCTGTTTTTGATCTAACCCAACAGGTACAATGTCAGGTTCATAAAGCAAAATGTCTGCTGCCATGAGCATTGGGTAGTTAAAGGTACCAACACTTATTTCTGGGAGTTGCTCCATTTTCGTTGTTATAAATCTTTGTGAGGGGTGTGAGTCTGTAATGTTTCCTAATGCAGCTTTGAATGCATGAGAACGCGCAAGATAGGGCATGGTTGTTATGGTGTCAAAAATCCAAGCAAGCTCAGTATGCTCCGACACATCAGACTGCTTAAACAAAATATTTTTTTCTGTATCAAAACCAAGCGCAAGGAAATCAATAACTACATCATTTGTAAGTTTTTTCATTTCCTCTCCATTTTGAATGAAGTTGAGAGCATGATAGTCAGCAATCATCGCATATGTTTTGTATTCATTCTGCAAATTTATCATTTGCCTAAAATAGCCGAAATAGTTGCCAATATGCGGTCTCCCTGTAGGCTTTATTCCACTAAGTATAGTTTTCATGTGATTTGACGAAATCATGTCGTGCGCAACGTCCATTAAAGCACGACTTTTTAAAGTATATCAGACTACTTTTTTACTTCAATCTCAAAAATTTTGGTACTTGAAGTGGCACCAGCTATGAGGCGGATGTGGGATTGGGGTATTTTGAAGTGCGTGGAAAGAAGTTTTATTATCGCATAATTTGCTCTACCTTTTTCGGGTGCCTCCTTGACAGATACTTTCAAAATATTATTCGGTAAAACTTCAATTTTATTTTCCTTTGCTTTTGGTTTTGCTTTGACTGATATAAGCATTTTACTTTGCCCAAATAGCGAAAATGGACATTGGCATGAGTTTTCCATTTGCTTGTGGTATGACAAGTTCGCCTGGGTTTATGTCGTCTTCTTTGCCGCGAGCCATATCTTGCAGCATGTTGTGAATTGAGAGAGAAGAGAGGTCGGTTGAATACATATTAACAATTACAAAAAGTGGATTATCACTAAGGACTTCTCTACACACCTTTAAAAGTTTTGGTAATTCTTCTTCTATCTTCCAAACCTCTCCTTTCGGACCCTTTCCATAGCTTGGGGGGTCCATGATTATTGCATCATATTTTACATTTCTTTTCGCTTCGCGTTTCAAAAATTTAACCGCATCATCCACTATCCATCTGATGGGTGCCGTTTCTAGTCCGGAAAGTTTTTGATTTTCCTTTGCCCAGTCTACACTTTGTTTTGATGCATCAACATGGGTAACATGGGAGCCTGCTTTAGCCGCATACAAACTCGCAATGCCTGTATATCCAAAAAGATTTAAAACATGGATCTCTTGGTTAGGGTTTTGAGTTTTAAAATTTGAAATTTGCTCTCCAATATATTTCCATTCCGCACTTTGCTCGGGGAAAATGCCTATGTGTTTTGAGCTTTGTTTATATTTGATACTACATTTTATGTCTTGAGGTAAAGTTAAAACCGTATCCAAAACGTCCTTTGTTCCTCTCCAATTTTCGTCAGGAAGCGACCTATTCCACCAAGCTCTTGGTTCCTTGCGCTTTATTCTTACCTTGTTTATTTCCTCTAGTTTTTCACCCTTACCGCTATCTATTAATGAGTATCCCGGTACACCCCCCTTCCATATTTTAATTGAATCATCCATGTCTTTACATTACCACAAAATTTAAGGTATAGCGCGGATAGAATCACAAAAATAATCTCACAAGTCTTAAGTCGTCATATGAATATTTGCTACCTAACATTTCCTTTACAGGTCCAAGACGGTACGCTCCATCAATAATACCCACCTTTTTAAAGGCGCCGTAAATATTTTTAAATTTTGAATTAGGGATAGCGTTTTTTAGATGATATAACCTGAAAGTTGGATCTGATTCTTTTATTTCCTCAATGTGATCAAATATTGTTCCTGCTTTTAAGCCTCTTTTTTTAGCAATATCTTTGATTGAAAGTCCTTGGTCTATCATTATTTTAGTCTGCTCCACAGTATTGATTTTTTTTGGTCCACTTTCTCTTTCGATCTTTTTTTTAAAATCCTGATGCATGTCGAATAGCTTTGTATCCCCCATGGTACGAATGTGGAACGAATTAGTTTCAGAAAGTCTTTGGAATTTTTTGTCCATATCCAACACTTCTTCGTTAACTAAAAGAGCCATATTATTCATTCCGCTCAAATAGAGGCCTTCAAGTGAACGGACACGTGATAGTGCTACATAACCCATCCCCCTCTCAAAAGAACGTGAAAGGTCAACTTGAGCTGCATCTAGCGACATTCCCTGGCTTTTATGTATTGTTATTGCCCAAGCCAACCTGAGTGGATACTGGCTTATTTCAGCTCTGACCCGCCCATCTTCTTCTAACGCCCATGATTCTCGCTCAACCTCTATAACATTCCCACTCAATGTTTTTACTTCAATATTTTCTACGCCACATTTTATAACAGTGCCTAGTGTGCCGTTTACATAACCTTTTTCAAAATTATTCTTTACAAACATTACCTTAGCCCCTACTTTGAGCTTTAAAGTTTCAGGTGCAAGGCAACTTTTTTTTAATGTCTCAACTAAAGATTTTCTGCCTTTTTCTAACATTTCATATTCACATGAACGACCACCTATTTTAGATAATTCAAATCCATTTTCTTCGTCGACGTTTTTGTTGTGAGTATATAACTTTGTTGCTTCAAACTCTGGTTTTTTACCAAATCGATCTTGTAGTAATTCATAAACACCATCATCAATGTTGTTGTTACGTATTGAGTTTAAAATACTAACAAATTGGTCGTCGTTTTGTCTGTGTTGCTCTGACAAGTAGCAAACCTTTAGATTCAAATTTTTCCACGCTTCTGAATGATATGCAAAAAAAGCCTCTCTCTCGCCAGACCTATGGACTGGTGGCAGTTGAAAGAAATCTCCGCAAAAAACTACTTGTATTCCACCGAATGGTTCATTTAAATTTTTAATTTGTCTAAGCACTAAGTCAATCAAATCAAGCCTAAAATGATGCAACATTGATATCTCGTCAATTATAAGAACGGATGCATTTGCCACCACTTTTTTTATTCTACTTGTTTCAGCTATTTCGATTACATCGTTTTTATTTAAGTAATCCTTTACACCAATACCCGACCATGAATGTATGGTAACTCCACCCATATGGGTCGCAGCTATCCCTGTAGAGGCTGTAATACCAAAAACCGCATTTATCTCTTTAAGATATTCAATGTATTGCTTTAAAACGTATGTTTTGCCGCTTCCGGCAGCACCTGTTAAAAATACGTTTCTTCCAGTCTTCAAAATATTTAGAGCCTCTCTCTGAGTCATAGAGGATATTCTACCTTAAATTCAGAGTCAAAACAGCAGTGCGAAATTATGCTGCCTTTGGAAGTATTATTGTAAATTTTGAACCTTTGCCAAGACCTCCTGACTCAACTTTTATATCCCCCTGGTGAGCTTCAGCCATTTTTTTGGCAATATATAATCCTAGTCCAGTACCAATAACATTGGTTTTATTGGCATCTTTTGTTCTCGAGAATTTATTAAAAAGTTTATCTATTTCGCCTGGCTCGATTCCGACACCTGTATCAATAATATCAACCATTACAGAACTTTGGTTTGTAGATAGCGAAATGGTAATACTTCCCTCGAGCGTATATTTAATGGCATTATCAACCAAATTCCCAATTATTTGTTTTATTTTATTTCTATCGCCAGTTACCTTTGCTGATATGTTATTTCCAATATCGAGTTTTAGTTTTAGTCCTGCATTCAAAATATTTGGCTTTATAGAATCTGTCACTTCGAGAATAAGGTCAGTCATTTCAAAGGTTTCCTTTTCATAACTCATTCTCCCCTGCTCGATTCGAGATATGTCTAGGAAGTCTCCTACAATATTTATCAGATTTTGGCATGAAGCCATTATAATGTTTACAGAATCTTGGGCCTTTTTAGGTAAAACCCCAAAGTCACCCTCAAGCAACATGGAAGAATATCCTTTTATTGCAGTAAGGGGTGCACGTATTTGATGTGTGGCAAGTGATAAGAATTCTGATTTTAACTGATCAAGCTCCTTCAGTTTATTGTTTGCTCCTTCCAAATCTTTGGCCAATAACTCAATCTTCTCTCGTTGCTCAATTTCTTTCTTTACACTCCTAACTAACAATAAACCAAAAATTAATACCACCATTAGTGTGAGTGATACGATTACCCTCACATTCTCTATCGTACGAATAAAAAGTATAGAAAATAAAATTATCCACAAAAGTGCAGTTATGGCTTGTGCAGAAATAAGTTTGACATTAAATTCCTTATATCTAACTATAAGATATGCAAGTATCCCAATAAATATGGGTAATCCAAAAAGACCATATTGCCCCAACTCCCAATCAACTGCTAAGCTGCCAGTTATATTGCCCCAAGAAAATGACAATAAGAACAATAGTGATCCCGCGGTAGAGAGAAAAATTTTTACAAAAGTCTGATTACGTTTAAGGATAGACCTTAAACCAACAATAATTATCGATACAACAAAAGTTAATTCTACCAAATAAGTATATAGCCATAACGGTCCTTCTATTGCTTCCCTATCGCAATTTGTAAAATCATAACCAACCAAATTTAATGATGTTGGTCCAAGTAATATGATTGGTAAAAACAGTAAACTGTATATTAATTTATACTTGTATTTTAAATCGTAACCATTAATGAGTATATACAAAAGGTAAAATGTTCCAGCATATATTAAAGGCTCCAAATAAATTAAGAGTGACCAAAAAAATATACTATAATACGGCTTTTCTGTTGCCCATAATATTAAATCAAAGGTGCTCCATAGTGAAAATGCTACAGAAATGAAAAGCAGTAACCTTCCGGCCATACTTTTTTTGTTATTTACAAATACAAAGAGTGAAAGGGTGAGGCTAATTAATAATGGAAGAATATGAGAGTAATAAACTAATTTACCAAAAACATTTTCGGAAAAGATAAAGTATGTCGCTGTGTCCCAACCACAAATTTCTGCTAATTTTTCCATTTTTAAAAATAACTATATTTCTATTAAAGGTGAGGGAATCTCTTCTTCGGTATTGAAGATCGTAAAGTCTTTATTAATAACAAACCTGTAATAACATATTCCAGCAGATATAAATATTAGTAAAAATAATAATGTTAATAAAAACTTATCCTTTCTATTCATTGGTGCTATTTGTTCTCTCATATACACTTTGAAAAACTTTGGAGATGTGGGGAGTATACTTTTTATAGATAGCTTCAGGTAAAAATTGTATAGATCTAATTATACCCCTGCAATTTGGTTCTTTGCAATTGCATTTCATATACCATCTAGGGTCTGCTTCGATAATTGAGTAGTCAATAGTTATTTCTTCACCTGCGGTAATATCTTTTAAAGCAACAAGTGTTACTTTTCCCTTAATCGCAGAGTTTGGATTGCAAGAATGATTCAAATATTTAAAAGGTGGTATGGGATCTACCCAATGGTTCATTTCAAAACCTACCCAGTCTGGATGCGCCAATGCGTCTTCCTCGTCTTTATTAATTTTAAACATCTTACGACCTTTTATGACGCATATAGGCTGGTTTTTTTCTATATTTTGTCGTGCAAAAATACCCTTTCCGTGTATCTTACTGCTGTCTTCTATTATTTTAGACATATTCTTTTTTTCTTTTCTTGAATAGTAGTAATGTGATTATTCCATCTATAATGAAGGTATATATTGGGTATACCAACACTCCAAATGTTAATTTATCTATTGCAAATAAATTGAGCATGTTACCCGTTTGAGTTATTGACCAGGCAAAGCGATCCTCGTCTTGTGGTCTATGCCATGATTTTTTAATTGTAGGAAGTGCAGCAAAAAAATCAATAGCCAAGTTTGTAGTAAGGGCAATTAATGGATTCCCAAATTTCCACCACAATAATAAACTAATAATTGCACCAATAAACGCAATAATATCAATTTTATCTGCACCACCTGTCCCATACTTAATTGCAAGTATGGCAATAATAGTTGGCGCTATCGCTTCGCTAACTGAAACCCAAACAGTGTCTCCTGCACCTGAAGCTCGATAAGATATTGCAAGCACAATGCCTATGAAAGCCCATATAAACCAAGTGGATCTGCTCGGTTTGGTGTGTCCTTTTATGATTGCTACAATGTAAAAAATATAAGCAGAGAATGAAAATATCCCTGCCGCAATACCAAATATCTCCGTGTGTTCAAACATTTATGTAATTTTACTACATACAACTCTAAAATTCACCCAAATCAAGTGAATTGCTAATGAATGTAAGCCTCATAGAAAATACATAACAATATTATAGAATTTTGTGATCCCGAAATGGTATTTAGGTTTGTGTTTGCTGCAAAAAAGAATAATTAACCACAAATGGGAAACCTGTCGAACGATAAAGATCTTAAGTTTCTAATTAAATATGGGTTGGTGATATTTTTGATTATGGGGTTCCTTTGGGACCCTGTGTTAAAGTCTCCCAATAGTATTACAGCCCCCGCATCAGGAGAGGTGGTTATGGTTAATGCAAAAGACAATAATTTGTCGGAAACAAATAAATTTCCTCAAATCAAATCCAATACCATTCCCCAGATTACACAACAATATGGATATACCGAATTTTCTGTAGCACATGGTGGAGTATTAGATAATTGGCATAACGGAATTGATATAAGCGCAGATTATGGCTCGCCAGTGTTTTCAGTGAATGAAGGTAGGGTTGTTTATGTTGGTGATCAAGATGTATATTGCCCAGGTAAGGCATATGGAAAATACGTTATGG
>CAYVXT010000074.1:0-1918 GCA_964455485.1 uncultured Candidatus Saccharibacteria bacterium | reverse complement strand
CTGAGCTTTTTTGATTACAAAACTTGAGTGTGCTGAGCAAAGCGAAGTGCTGCTTTTGCTCGTTCCGAGCAACGAAGGGATTTGAAAGCCGGAGCGCCCGAGCGTAGCGAGGCTGGATTCAGCAGAATCCAGAAGCGAGGCAGGGTCGTGAAAAATTTTCTGCAGAAAATTTATTCCTGACCAAATCCCAGTTTCTCCCGCCGTAGCGTAGCGAAGGGGGATCGCTCGCACCAACGGAAATTTCACCATTAAATCGCTAGCTATAGCGATTTTTTGGTTCTAACCAAGCACTTGTAATTCTGTTTAAGTATGATATAATTAGCAACAGATTCAATAGGCCGTAGTGAGCCTGATCTTGAAAGGAAAATCACGTGAAAAGAACGAGTTTAGAAATCCCGAGATGGGTACAGGAAAAGATTCCAACCTCTCCTGCCAAGGAAGGTTTTATGGGGGCGGTGAAATTCTTCAACAACTTGACACTGTATGGGTCGGGGGCAGACGAATTCCCAGAATACCCTTACATGTCAGTTAAGGGTGCGTTTTTAGCTAGTCATAGCAAGGGGGCGTTTCGAAACTTGCTCCTTCTTATCAAGTCAGCAACAAGGATGACTGGGTTCTTGAAAGAGAACTACATGGAACGACCTGCAATCGAGGTGACTGTTTACCACGAGAAGGTCGTGGTCGCCAAGTTTCTTGCCGTCTTCTGGCACGATGGCAAAATTGCCGGAATAGATCCACTGAAGGAATGGGACATGCACACTGGGGTACAAACACTACGATACCTCGGTGGAAGTAGGTTCGTTCTCGTCGACTAAACGCTCTGGAGACTAGCGTCTAACTCCAACCCCGCAAAACACTGCGGGGTTTTCCATTCTTAAAATCTTGGTTCTAACATCACACTACAAGAGTACTTCTATTTTTCTAACTCACTTTCTTCATAAGTAAAATAAGTTTTCCACTCCTCCTTCGTCAAAGACTTCGGCGGGACACAGTAGCCCGCAAGACTTTTAATTTTCCCCAATTTCTACTACACTTGGGGCATGAAGCTTTTACTTACATCAGGTGTTTTAACCAATAAATCAATATCGGACGCTTTGTTTGATTTGGTTGGTAAAAAACCGGAAGACACATCTCTGGTCTTTATCCCTACTGCTTCAAATATTGAAATGGGAGACAAAGATTGGCTCATTGATGATCTCAAAAATTTACAGGAGCAGAACTTTAAACAAATAGATATTGCAGATATTTCAGCAGTTCCGGAAAGTATTTGGAAGACTAAATTTGATGAAGCCGACGTAATGTTTTTTGAGGGAGGTAATACTTATCATTTGATGGAATGGATAAATAAATCTGGCCTGGTTAATTTTTTACCTGAATATCTTAAGACAAAAGTGTGGGTAGGAGTGAGTGCTGGCAGTATGGTTACTAATCCAGATTTGGCTAGGAAAATTTCTCAATCGGTATACGAAGAAGACTTGGATAAAGATAGGGATATGGAAGGCCTTAATTATGTAGATTTTTATTTTTTACCACACCTTAACTCTCCTTATTTTTCTTTACTTACTGAAGAGAATATAAGGAAAGCTACCAAAGATATGGTCAAAAAGGTTTATGTTGCTGATGATCAAACTGCTCTAAAAGTTGCTGATGGAAAAGTTGATGTTATTAGCGAAGGTAAGTGGTTTGTAATAAATTAATATGAGAGAAATTGAGATAAAACTTAGAGCTAAAAATTTGGAAGAGATTGAGCGAAAGCTTAAAGAAAAAGGCTGCATAATTTCTGAACCGATTAGCCAGCATGACACCACATATTCTCTGAAAGGCAGCAGAAACGAATTTGAATCTGCGAGCGAAGGGGATGTAATAATTCGTATTCGCCGACTTAAAGATACTGCTCAGTTAAATCTCAAACAGCAAC
>CAYVXT010000073.1:0-1852 GCA_964455485.1 uncultured Candidatus Saccharibacteria bacterium | reverse complement strand
CAACAGCTGTGGTGGCCACCGGATTATATCTTTACTTTAATACCAATGACAATTTAACTCCTATTAAAGAATCCAGTCCCCCAACTGATTCGATAAGCAGACAGGAACAAAAGGCACCTGAAATAAATCAGGATAAAGATACTTCGCCTCTGAACAACGACTTGAACACCACCCCTAAGCCAGCAGGCAGTGATGAGAAGACAATTCAACCCAAAAAACAGGATATTGATGTAGTCGATTCAAACACAAAACAGGAAAGTAAACCGGTCATTGATTTGGTCGACCCTACAGAAGAACTTAACGACAACGTACCCGGCACTAGTCCTGTTAAATCAGGTGCCAACAACTCTACTATATCTGTAGCAAAAATTAACGTTGATATTATTTCTTCTGAGCGCAAGTACAAGTCTCACTATCAGTTTATCAATGGTAAACTGGTGCTGTATGGTAATTTTGACAACGGACTCTATGAAATTATTGAAGTAAATGCGCAGCGATCAAGGTCCTTATTTCTGTATTACAAAACATCTTATTTTCTCCTTGACGAAACCCAGCATGAGATTACTGCACTTAAAGAAATTTCAGACCCGGTTTTGAAGGAAAAACTAAAAGCCTTCAGATCTAATTGACCTCCGAAAGTTAAAAGCCCTCCCACCCGGAGGGTTTTTCTTTTGTCTCATTTTAGGATTGGAACGCTAAAAAAGAATAAATGATATGTATCTTTAAGCCCTAAATGAGTGCATACACCAAAAAGTTTAATACAAAGAAAAAGAACCTGGGTAGTTACCCCTTTGTTAGCGTTGTCCTAAGCATCACGCTGGCGCTTTTTGTTATTGGCGTTTTTGGCTCCCTCGTTATTTATTCCAAAGAGCTAGAACGGCTCGTGAGAGAAAATGTAAAGATCCAGGTGTATCTGAAAAATCAAATCACAGAAACCCAACGCGGTCAAATAGAGAAAAGTATTGGATCAAAACCATTTGTGTTAACTGATGAAAATGCCATTCAATTCATCTCCAAGGATGAAGCAGCTAAGGAATTCATAAAAGAGACCGGTGAAGATTTTAATAAATTCCTCGGTGAAAACCCTTTACGAGACGCATTTCTGGTTAAAATTAAAGAAGACTACCATGATGCAGAGAACCTCAACAAAATAAAGGAGGAAGTGGAAAAAATAGGCGGGGTATTCGAAGTGTATTATGTTGAGAATGTTATTGATTCGATCAATAAAAACATCACCAAAATAGGCCTAATCTTAATGGGTTTAGTTGCCCTTCTTTTGTTTATCGTGGTGTTACTAATCAATAATACATTGCGTCTGGCACTTTTTTCACAACGCTTCCTGATCCGCAGCATGCAACTGGTTGGCGCAAGAAGCAGTTTTATTCATAAACCATTTTTAATCAGAGCGGGCATACATGGTTTAATATCTGGAATTTTATCGGTGACCTTATTGATAGGTCTGTTAACCGCTGCAACGAAAAAAATAGAAGACTTATCTCTTATACAGAATAACGAACGGCTTTTACTACTGCTTGGCGCTTTGATCATCATGGGAATTCTCGTTGCCATTTCCAGCACTTATAGAGCTGTAAGTAAATATTTGAAACTATCTTTAGATGAATTGTATTAAGTATGAATAAATTACCATTTGGAAAAAAAAACTACCAGTTGATGATTGTTGGGGTGGTATTGCTAATACTCGGCTTTGCCATTATGGCGATGGACAAGGATCCATACGGATTTGGATTTATGGGTATTACGCTTAGTCCTATCGTTGTTATCTCAGGTTTCATCGTGGAGATCTTCGCCATACTTCACACCCCTAAAGAGGAAAAATAGGTTCATGTCATTT
>CAYVXT010000072.1:0-19858 GCA_964455485.1 uncultured Candidatus Saccharibacteria bacterium | reverse complement strand
CTACCTCTTAGCCCAGTCACAATCTGAGACAGATATTGCAAAGGAAATTGTTGAAAGTATTCGTGCAAGAGAAGCCGATGATGATAAAAAATACTACGAAGAGAAGTTGGCACTAAAAATGCTTGAATTTTTTAAAGAGGAGGAGAAATTGATTGCCCTTTATGCAGAAGCTAAAAAAAATTATCCAATACTCGCCGATTTGATGGAAAATAAACGACCTTACTTGAAGGATATGTTAAAAGAAGCAAAAAAACTTTACCAGAAAGAGATATTGGGGAAGTAAGTTTAGTAAATTATTCTAATTAACCTAATTATACTAATTGACTAAAATAGAACGGGGATTGGGATTTATTTAGAATAATTAGGGCTATTAGGGCAATTAGAAATTTATTATGCAAATAACAGGTGATACATTAGAAAAACATTTAGACAATATTCGCAAACTGCAGGCGGAAAGTGGTTTATTTTTGGCTTCTCGCTCGGATGTAAGTACTGGCTATAACAAGGCATGGCTCAGAGATAATTTTTATACATGCTTAGCTTTTGAAGAAATTGAAGATTGGACAACAGTAAAAAAAGTATGGAAATCTTTACTTGGAATATTTGTGAAGCATAAAAATAAAATAAGTTGGGCAGCAAAAAACAAACCATATCAAACATTTCAATACATACACGCTCGCTACAATCCAGATACATTTGAGGAGTTTTGGGAGGAGTGGGGAAATAAACAAAATGATGCGGTAGGTGCGATCCTTTTTAAGATAGGGGAGTTGGAACAAAAGGGAATTAAAATCATTGATACCGATGAGGAGGCAGAAGTTATACAAACACTTATTGACTATCTAAAATCGATTGAATACTGGCATGATCCTGACAATGGAGTATGGGAAGAATACGAAGAAGTACATGCATCGTCAGTGGGTGCTTGTCTTGCCGGCCTAAAATCAATCGCAAAGTTGGGGAAATTTGATGTACCAGTACATATAGTTGAAAGGGGCGAGTCTGCTCTACATAATTTGTTGCCAAGAGAATCTAAATCCAAATTTACTGACCTTGCCCTGCTATCACTCATATACCCATTCAACATAGTTGGTGAAAGGATGGGGAGGGAAATCGTACGCCATCTCGAATACCATTTGGAACGAGATAGGGGAGTGATCAGATACAAAAATGATAGATATTATAATAAAAACGAGGACGGCTATAGCGAAGAAGCGGAATGGTGTTTTGGATTTCCGTGGCTTTCAATAATTTATAAAAAGTGGGCGAGTGATGGGGAAAGATTTGGGGATATCACCGATGAAGCTGACGCCCAAAAATCATACCAGTATCTGGAGAAATCTTTTAAGACCATTTACAACGACCAGATACCCGAGCTTTACTATTCGGACTCAAACAAACCAAATGAGAATACACCACTTGGATGGTCAGAATCACTCTTTGTAGTTGCCATGTTAAAGATGGGCCAATAATTTGCCAGGTTTTACAGCCAAAACGTAAGTACCTTTATTTATAGGGCTTATAGGAAATCATGGATATCCACAGTCAAGTCTTGACGGACTTGACTTATTTTGAACGCAGGATTATACTTATGCTTACTATTGGTGGGGATGAGTTATGAATGTCAACCCTAATGCGTGGAGAACGCTGGGGGCCATGGTAGGGCTGTCAATGTCCTTGTTCACAGCCCAAGATTACAGGCAAATTCTCGTGTTTGAAAAAATATATCAATAGCTAAACGAGGATGGTAAAAACCCAAACCACTGGGTGCTTTTTGCTTGTATATAGTATGCAATTTGGCGCTTGTCGCCAGCAGTTTTCATAAATTATTCATTTTATTATTCCACATTATATGTCGACCCCTGTAAAAGAGCGGAAAATCAAAGGTTTGCCTAAGAAGTATTTCAGTAGATTCAAGAAGCCTCTTGCTCCAATGCCAAATTTGGTAAAAGACCAGATTGAATCTTTCAATTGGCTCATAGAGAAAGGTATCAAAGAGGTTATGGATGAGTTTTCATCTATAAACGACTTCACTGGTAAAAAGTTTAAATTTGAGTTTTTAGGATTTGAACTCGAAAAACCTAAGTACGATGAGTACTACGCTAAAGGTAAAAACCTTTCATATGAAGCTCCACTCAAGGTTAGAGTAAAACTAACCAACAAAACAATGGGGATTGAAAAAGAGCAAGAACTCTACATTGCCGATCTCCCACTCATGACAAGCCATGGTACGTTCGTAATCAGTGGAATAGAAAGAGTGATCGTGCCACAGCTCGCGCGATCTTTTGGTGTATTTTTTACAAGTCTTGAGGCAAAAGGAAAAACTCTTTTCGGTGCAAAAATAATACCCGCACGAGGTGCATGGATCGAAATTGAAACAGATGTAGACAAGACAATATACGTAAGAATAGATAGGAAAAGAAAGTTCCCTGTAACTTCACTTTTTAGGGCATTTGGAGCCGAAACAGACTCAGAAATTATTGATTTGTTTAAGGACAATTCTAATGCCAAAGAGTACATAGAAAAAAGCCTCGCAAAAGATCATGCCAAAACTGCCAACGACTCCTACGTTGAGATATACAGAAGGCTCAGGGATGGAGATTTGGCAACTGCAGAAAATGCAAAGGAATTTTTCAAGTCTTTGTTTGGTCCAGAACGTTATGACTTGCAAAAAGTTGGACGGTTTAGATTTAACTCAAGATTCAATTTACCTACAACAGGCAAAGAAGTTGAAAGAAAGACACTCAGTTTGGATGATTTGAGGTTGGTAGTGAACCATATTATATCTTTGAATGTAACTCCTGGATCTATAGAAGATGATATAGATCATTTGGGTTCACGACGTGTAAGGTATGTAGGCGAAATGATGCAGCAAAAAATTCGCCTCGGCATGGCCCAAATCAAGCGCAACATGCAAAACAAAATGTCTACTATAGACACTGATGTTACGTTACCTATACAGTTTATAATGCCAAAGCCATTACAGGCTCGCATAAAAGAATTCTTCACAACAAACCAATTGTCACAATTTATGTCTCAAGAAAATGCTCTTTCTGAGATCGAACACTTGAGGCTACTTTCAGCATTAGGACCAGGTGGTCTAAACAGGAGTAGGGCAGGTTTTGAAGTCCGAGATGTTCACCCTTCTCACTATGGTAGGTTATGTCCAATCCACACTCCAGAAGGTCCAAACATTGGTCTTATCCTCCACCTTGCACTCTATGCACGAATAAACGAGTTTGGAATGATTGAAACACCTTACGTAAAGGTGAAAAATGGAGTTGTAACTGACGAAATTGAATATCTTAACGCATTAGAAGAAGAAAAATTTGCAATTGCACACGCAGCAGTTCCTTATGATGAAAAAGGAAATATTTTAGAGGAATTAGTTGAATCAAGAATAAATGGTGAACCAGGTTTGGTGCCAAGAAAGAATGTTGACTATATGGATGTTGCAACAAACCAAGCATTCTCAATCGCAACTTCCATGATTCCGTTCTTGAACCACGACGACTCAAACCGTGCACTCATGGGTTCAAACATGCAAAAGCAGGCTACTCCGTGTGTAGAGCCAGAGGCTCCACTTGTAGCAACTGGCATTGAAGGACACGCTATGAGAGATACAGGTAGGCTCATAATCGCAGAGAAGGATGGAGTAATCACAAAAGTTGATGGCTCAGTTATAGAAATAACAGACAACAAAGGAAACAAGACCACACATAAGCTTGTCACATTTGCAAAAACAAATAGTGCAACATGTCTACATCAACGACCTATTGTATCTATTGGTGACCCGGTCAAAAAAGGTGATGTGTTAGCAGACACATTAACTAGCGCAAACGGTGAAATGGCACTAGGACAAAATATTTTAATTGCATTCCTATCATGGTCTGGTGCAAACTATGAAGACGCTATAATTCTGTCTGAAAGATTAATAAAGGAAAATAAATTTACAACTATTCACATCGATGAAGTGATAGTTAATGTACGAGACACCAAACTTGGTCCAGAAGTAACTACCTGCGACATACCAAATGTTGGTGAAGCAAAACTAAAAAACTTAGCTGAAGACGGTATTGTTCGAATCGGTGCTGAAGTTCATCCTGGCGACATATTAGTGGGTAAAATTACTCCTCGAGGTGAAAGTCAACTAACTCCTGAAGAGAGATTGCTCCGATCACTTTTCGGTGAAAAGGCTAGAGAGATCAAGGACACATCAAAACGAGTAGAAGGCGGAAAAAAGGGTAGGGTTATAAATGTTCAAGTATTTAGCCGAGAGCAAGGAGACAAATTAGAATCAGGAATCATTAAGAGAATACACATTGAAATTGCCCAGATCAGAAATGTATCTGTTGGAGACAAGCTTGCCGGCCGACACGGGAACAAAGGTGTTATATCAAAGATTTTGCCAATTGAAGACATGCCTTACATGGCTGATGGTACTCCTGTGGATATAATTTTGACTCCACTTGGTGTGCCTTCACGTATGAACTTGGGCCAGATATTGGAAATGCATATTGGACTCGCGGCAAAATCTCTTGGTTACCAAGCCGTTGTGCCTCCTTTTGTTGGTGCAACTAACGAGGAAGTAAAGGAGGAACTAAAAGCTGCCGGTTTCAATGAAAACGGTAAAATGCAACTCTTTGATGGCAGAACTGGCGAGCCTTTCAAGCAAGAAACAGCTGTAGGATATATGTACATGCTAAAACTCGACCACATGGTAGAAGACAAGATACATATGCGTTCTATAGGACCATACTCATTGATTACTCAACAACCCCTTGGAGGAAAAGCTCAAGGAGGAGGTCAGAGATTTGGAGAAATGGAGGTATGGGCACTTTTGGGACATGGGGCCGCTTACACTTTGCGTGAAATGCTTACAATAAAATCTGACGATATTTTGGGAAGAAGCGCAGCATTCGACGCCATCGTTAAAGGAGAGAGTATTAAGAGTGATAACCTTCCTGCAGCATTCAATGTTCTTGTAAATAACTTACGAGGACTTGCCTTGAATGTTGAACTGTTAAGAAAGACTGGCGAGAAACTTGATCCATCAAAATTAATAGAGGAAAGCATAACATCTAATCAACAATAACATGCAAAATAAACCTCACAACATAAACGATTTTGACCTGATGAAGCTTTCCCTTGCTTCACCAGAAGCAATAAAAGGTTGGTCATACGGTGAAATAACAAAACCAGAAACAATTAACTACCGAACACAAAGAAGCGAAAGACACGGGTTGTTCGACGAAAAAATCTTTGGTCCAGATAGAGACTTCGAATGCTATTGTGGTAAATACAAGGGCATAAGGTACAAAGGAATTGTTTGTGAAAAATGCGGTGTTGAAATCACACGATCAATAGTAAGAAGAGAGAGGATGGGTCACATTGACCTTGCTGCTCCAGTTTCTCATATTTGGTTTTTGAAGAGCATGCCATCCCGCATAGCTCTTATACTCGGACTTACATCAGCAGATGTTGAAAAAGTAATTTATTTTGCTGGTTATATAATCACAAAAGTTTCAGATTCTGAAAAACAGTCTGTGCTCAGAGATTTGGACATGGAGTTCAAATCAAAGATAAAAAATCTATCAGACGAAAAAAGTAAGGACGAACTTAAAGAAAAACTATTATCTACAAAAAGGGAAATAGAGAGCATAATGCCTGGTAAAGTAATAGACGAGGTTGCTTACCATAATTACTCTATGAAATATGGAACCTTGTTTGAAGCAGAAATCGGCGCTGAAGCTGTTTATAACATTTTCAAGAGTCTAGATTTACATAAACTTGAGGAAGAAGTAAAAAAAGAACTTGAAGATGCAAACTCCGTAGATTCAAATAAAGTAGCAAAAAGATTATCTATCATTCAATCCATGATTAGGTCAAACACACGACCTGAATGGATGTTCTTAATCAGAATTCCTGTCACACCTCCTGCTATGAGACCTATGGTGCCTCTTGATGGTGGTAGATACGCAACTAGCGATGTTAACGACTTATACAGAAGAGTTATAAACAGAAATAACAGGCTTAAAAAACTTAAAGAAATAAGTGCCCCAGAGGTTATATTAAGAAATGAAAAAAGAATTTTGCAGGAAGCAGTAGACGCACTTATAGACAATTCGATAAGACATAACAGCAGCCAACAGCCAGTATCACAAGCAAGCAAGTCAAGGGAACTTAAATCTTTGGCGGATAACTTGAAAGGAAAGCGAGGTTTGTTTAGACAAAATTTGCTTGGAAAGCGTGTCGACTACTCAGGTCGATCTGTGATTGTTGTAGGACCAGAACTAAAACTCCATCAATGCGGTCTTCCAAAACACATGGCACTAGAATTGTTCAAGCCGTTTGTAATTTCTGAACTTTTGAAACAGGAGCTTGCATACAACGTCCGTGGAGCAAGTAGACTCATCGACGACAAAATACCTGAGGTATGGGCAATATTGGAAGAGGTTATAAAAGATAGATATGTACTCTTGAACCGTGCTCCAACATTGCACCGATTAGGTATTCAAGCATTTAAACCTGTACTTATTGAAGGTAATGCAATCCAGGTGCACCCACTTGTATGTAATGCATTTAACGCAGACTTCGATGGTGACCAAATGGCTGTACATGTTCCACTTTCTGATGAAGCCCAGTTAGAAGCAAAAATGATAATGGCATCAGATAAAAATATTTTGAAGCCAGGTAGTGGAGCACCTACAATTTCAAACAAACTACTTGATATTATTTTGGGTTGTTATTGGATGACCAAAGATGTATCAGGAGAAAAAGGTGAGGGAATGATATTTGAAAGTCCAAACAGTGCTATTACAGCATATGATTTTGGTGTGGTTGATTTTAGAGCCAAAATAAAAGTTCTCGGTACCGATTCAGCAAAGTATGAAAAATTTGAAAGTAAACCATTTGACACAACAGTGGGCAGACTTCTATTTAATTCTGTATTGCCAAATGACTATCCTTTCATCAATGCTGAAATAAATAAAAAGAAAATGTCTTCCATTGTTGATGACCTTATACAGAAATACGGTATAGAATCTATCCCTGCCATAATGGATAAAGTGAAGGCGTTTGGGTTCAAATACGCAACAGTTTCAGGTACCACATGGAGCATCGAGGATGTAACAGTTCCAAAAGACAAATCAGATATAATTGAAAAGACAAAGGAAAAAGTAGCGATTATACAGGAACAATACGATGCCGGCTTGTTATCATTCAACGAAAAGCGTACTAAGAATATTGAAAAATGGACAGAGGCAAAAGACGATGTGCAAAAAGCCATGCAAGAGTCATTGGATAAATCAGGCTCAGTGTATGACTTAGTAAAATCTGAAGCTCGAGGTTCTGTTGGACAGCTTACTCAAATGGCGGGTATGAAAGGTTTGATCGTCAACACAAAAGGGGAGACTATTGATTTTCCGATCGTATCTTCATACAAGGAAGGCCTAACTCCAATTGAATACTTTATAACAACACACGGTGCCCGAAAGGGATTGTCCGACACAGCGCTTAACACTGCAAAAGCAGGTTATCTAACCAGGAAACTATTTGATGTCGCTCAAGACTGTTTGATTGCTGAAGATGACTGTGGCAGCAAGGAAGGTGTAATATTGAGCAAAATCACTTCTTCTGGAATAGAAGTATCTATTGCCCAAATTGCTAAAGGGAGATTTCTTGCAGAGGATGTAAAGGATGACGCTGGTAATGTTGTATTTAAGAAGAATCATTTCCTTACCAGGGACGATGCCGCCCACATTGAATCTCTCGGTGTAGCGAGTGTTGTGGTGCGATCACCGCTTACATGTAAGTCCTTAGATGGTATTTGCGTACACTGTTATGGATCGGACCTTGGAAAAAACAAAGTGATTGAACTTGGTGAAGCTGTAGGTACAGTAGCAGCTCAAGCTATCGGTGAACCTGGAACACAACTTACAATGCGTACATTCCACGCCGGAGGTACTGCTTTGGTTGGCGGAGATATCACACAAGGTTTGCCTAGAGTTGAAGAGGTCTTCGAAAATAGGTCTCCAAAAAATCCTGCCATTGTCTCTCACGTATCAGGAACAATAAGTGAAATCAAAGTTGATGGAAAAGAAAAAGTAATAATAGTTCTTCCGGATGAATCTGAAAAAACAAAATCAAAAACTAATACTGAATATACAGTAAATCCACACAGAATTGTGTTAGTTAAGGTTGGCGACAAGGTAGAAAAGGGTGATTTATTGACAGATGGTTCGGTAAACCTAGAAGAGTTATTCAAGTATGCCGGACGTGAAAAAACTCAAAATTACATCATTCAGGAAATTACAAAAATATATGAATTGCAAGGAGAACCTGTTTCTAGAAAACATATTGAAGTTATCATCAGACAAATGTTCTCACGCAAGAAAGTAAAATCTCCTGGCGACACAAAATTCTCTCAAGGAGATATAGTTTCTCAGCACGATCTTAACGAAGAAAATGAGAAATCCAAAATTGTTGGTAAGGAGGAAGCTAAAGGTGAAGCATTACTGTTAGGTATTACTGAGGTTTCTCTTTCAAGAAAAAGCTTCCTTTCTTCGGCATCCTTCCAACATACTACCAGGATGCTTATCCAAAATGCGCTCAAGGGTACTGAAGATGAGCTAAAAGGACTCAAGGAAAATGTCATTATCGGAAGATTGATACCTGCTGGTTCAGGATTTAAAGGAAGCACAAAATATGAAATGGTTGAAAAGCTCAAAGAAGAAAAAGAGCGAAGAAACCAATAATGCGAAACGCTGTCCAACAAATAAAAGATAGGCTAAACATAACGGATGTGCTTTCTTCGTATATCAAACTCGAAAAAGCTGGAATAAATTGGAAAGCAAAGTGTCCTTTCCATAACGAAAAAACTCCATCATTTTTCGTTTCGTCAGCTCGTCAAAGTTACTATTGTTTTGGGTGTGGCGAAAAGGGCGATATGTTCACTTTTGTAGAGAAATTTGAGGGATTAGATTTTAAAGGGGCTCTTGCAACTTTAGCAAATAAGGCCGGTATTGTAATCGAAACTTCACAAGATTCAGAAACAAGAGAGGAGAAGGATAGGATGTATCAAATAATGGATGAGGCCTCTAAATATTTCGAGAGAGAATTACAAACCAATAACAATGCCCAAACTTACCTGAAATCACGAGGGATTAACGAAAAAACAAGGTTAGAATGGCGTATAGGCTTTGCAAAAGATGATTGGCGCAGTCTTCACGATTTCCTCATTCAAAATGGGTACACTCGCAATGAAATGCTCGAATTGGGACTTGTAAAAAAAGTTGAAAATGAGGAAAAATACTACGATACATTTAGGGGGAGACTGATGTTCCCGATATCAGATAGTGCAGGCAGGGTAATAGCTTTTTCCGGAAGATCTCTGAATGCAGATTCCAAAACTCCTAAATATTTGAACTCGCCTGAAACACCGCTCTTTTACAAGTCAGAGGTATTATACGGTTTCCATATTGCAAAAAATTCAATTCGATCATTGAATTATGCGGTCTTGGTAGAAGGGCAGATAGATCTTACACTTTCACACCAATCAGGAGTACCAAACACCGTCGCATCGTCTGGAACAGCGCTTACAGAATTGCACCTTAAAAAAATCAGTAAATTATCAAACAGAGTAATCATAGCTTATGATGGCGACGAGGCAGGAATAAAAGCTGCTCTCAGAGCTGCAGCAATGGCGCTTAGTATGGGTATGGAGGTAAAAGTCGCAAAAATCGATAATGGAGAGGATCCTGCTTCACTAATAACCAAAGACCCGGATAGTTGGAAAAATGTTTTAAGAGATGCAGTACATGCGGTAGATTTTGCACTAGGAAAAGCGATGATTAAAAAAGATTTAGCAAAAGCGATTTGGGATGACGTACTACCTCTTATATCAAATATCCAAAGCGAAATAGAAAAATCTCATCAAGTAAAAAAGGTTGCAGCTAAGATTGGTGTAAGTGAGGAGGCTGTACTCAAAGATTTAGCGAAAGTATCTTCAACTAACCCAGAGACCAGAACTGAATATAAAGATACTAAACAGGAGCCAACTAGTACTGAAAGAACAATGGTGGGAATTATTTTCCTTTTGCAAGCATCTGGTAGCGATAAAGTTTCAGAACTTATTTCTGAATGGTCTAATATTTCAAGTGATCAAGATATAAATAGTATTATTGCCAAATACGAACATGAAAAGGAATCAATGATTTTTGAATCAGAAAATGGTGGATTAAACGGAAAAGAAGAAGAGGCCTTTAAAGATTTATTGAAGCGAATAGAACGAAAAAATTTACAATCCCAACTACGCAAGGCAGCATTAATGCTAGACAGTGGAATAGCAGGGGATGAAGAAATAAAACGAATACATGAGGATATCGAGAAAATTCAAAACCGGATTAATATCATAGGAACTTGAATTGTTTATTTTTATAAAGAACTTTATCAAAAACTTAATTCATTATTAATTTAAAGATATGGCAAAACCTAAATCAAAATTTAAAAAAATCAAGGAGTCTAGAATAAAAAAGGCTAAAAAAGCTAAGGCTGTTAAAAAACCAAAGGTGGTCAAGAAACCTAGCAAACATTTATCTAAGCCCGCAATTTCTAAAACAAAAAACGAGCTCGACCTCAAGAAAACATCACTGATCACAAAGGGTCGCGATCGTGGCTTTATCACATATGACGAGATTATAAAAGAATTTCCTACCATTGAGGATGATATTGAAATGCTTGAAAAAATCTACGAGGAGTGTGCATCTGCTGGTGTAGAAATACTCGAGGGAGGTAAGTTGTTGGATGAACCAACAGCGGGTAAGTTAGGGAAAGATCTACTGCGTGAGGATGCTTCTTACGATTCTATTCAAATGTATTTGAAAGAAATCGGCCAACACCAACTCATATCAGGTGCCCAAGAAAAGGAGCTTGCTAAAAGAATTATGGCTGGCGATCCCGAAGCCAGAAACGTTTTGGCGAAAGCAAACTTGAGACTGGTAGTTTCAATTGCAAAAAAATATGTAGGACGTAGTTCTGATCTCACACTACTTGATTTAATTCAGGAGGGAAACATTGGACTATTTAAAGCGGTAGATAAATTTGATTATACAAAGGGTTACAAATTTTCTACCTATGCAACATGGTGGATCAGACAGGCGATAACACGTGCTCTTGCAGACCAATCAAGGACGATCAGAGTTCCAGTGCATATGGTTGAAACCATTGCAAAGTATAAACAGGTTGTGCGTCGCCTAACCCAAGACCTTGGACGTGACCCATTACCTGAAGAGATTGCTGTTGAGATGGGTCTTGAACCAGAAAAAATATATATGATCGAAAAAATCGACCAGGGGACAGTTTCTCTTGAATCTCCTGTTGGGGAGGATAGTGAGGACGCAAAATCAACTCTGGGTGATTTTTTAGCAGATGACAAAATACTTTCGCCGGACCAAGAATCAAACCGCCGCATAATTAGAGACCAACTACAAGAAATTTTGGAAGACCTACCTCCAAAGGAAAGAAAGATTATAGAAATGCGTAATGGTCTTATAGATGGTGTTTATCATACCCTTGAGGATGTTGGTAAGGAGTTTGGTGTGACCCGTGAACGTATACGACAAATTGAAGCTAAAGCACTCGAAAAAATGCGCCAACACGAAAAAACTAAACGTCTTCAGCATTTCTTGTAATTTTGAAAGGCCGCCTAGGGGCGGCCTTTCTGATATAATGCCAACATGACAGAGGAGAAATTTAAAGCTGAATATGCCAAGCTTAATCCACAGCAAAAGGATGCGGTAGATACCATAGAAGGCCCTGTAATGGTCATAGCAGGACCTGGGACCGGCAAGACAACTATTTTGACCTTGCGTATAGCAAACATACTAAGACTTACAGATACCCCCGCCTCGGGCATTTTAGCTCTCACTTTTACAGAAGCTGGGGTCAAGGCTATGAAAATGAAATTGCGCGAAATAATAGGCAGCCGCGCAGACGAAATAAAGGTACACACATTTCATGGTTTCGCTTCAAGTGTCATAAGGGAGTTTGAAGATCATTTTCCTCACATTTATCGTTCCAAACAAATGACGGCGATCGAGGAAGAGTCAATGATGCGACAAATTTTGACCAACAAAAAATATTCAAAGCTTCGCCCGCTCGGTGAACCAGATTTTTATGTTGCAAAAATTTTAACTGCGATAAGGGATGCAAAAAAAGAAGCATGGACACCAGAGATGATAAAGTCATTTGCAACAGAGGAAATAGAAAGAGTTAAAAATGATGAAAATTCAATATCAACTCGTGGGAGAAGTATAGGTAATTTAAAAGCGAATGCTCTAAAACGTATTCAAAAATGCGAAAGAACTATTTTATTCGGAGAGGTATATGAAGAGTATGAAAAAACAAAACACAATGAAAAGAAAATTGACTTTAATGATTTAATATTCGAACTTTTAACAGCTCTGCGAGAAGACGAACTCTTGCTCCAAAGTCTGCAAGAAAAATATTTGTATATTCATTTGGACGAGCACCAAGACACAAATGATTCTCAAAACTTGATTGTAAAAATGATTGCTGACTTTTTTGAAAATCCTAACCTCTTTGTGGTGGGGGATGAAAAGCAAGCTATTTATCGTTTCCAAGGAGCGTCGGTAGAAAACTTCCTGACTTTTCAAAATAAATGGAAAACAATGAAAGTTATTTCTTTGGTTGAAAATTATCGTTCACACCAGAGTATTTTGGATGCATCTTACAATATGATTGAACAAAATTATGAAGAAGGTGAGTATAAAGAACTCCGTTCAAAACTCAAGTCATATGCAAAACATCCTCAAAGCCCTCTTCACTTGAGCATAGCCCAAAACCAAACTGCCGAAGAAATAAATTTGGTTCAAAAACTTAAAGATTTAGAACAAGACGAAAGCAGCGTGGCTATAATAGTCCGTAAAAATAAAGATGTGGTTAGGATACTTTCAATACTTGATCAAAATAATATTAAAGCCAAAGCCGAAAAAGGTGCAAACATTTTTGAGCACCCAGTTGGAAAATTATTTTTCTGTTTGATTGAATTTTTTAGTGATCCTTCCAAAACAGAATGTTTAGCAGAAACATTTGCAGGGGGCTTGTGGGGACTTGATTTTAAAACCCAGACAACTTTTATTAAAAAAATTAAGGAGGATGATTTGGATTTTATTGAAAAGGAATTGCCTGTACTTAAAAAACTAAGGGAGGGAAAAAGTACTTCGGGCACCTTAGAATACCTGTCTTCTCTTGCTGACCATTCAGGTCTTACCGAAATAGCAAAACACGACACTCTTTCAGCCGAAGTTTGGCATAGCATTTTTGACTTAAGTCGCGAACTTGCTGAATCAAACCAAATTGAAGATGCTCAAACCTTATTGCACACTTTGCTTGATTATAAACAAGGGGCTGAAGGTAAATACGTTAAAATCAGCGCTGGATACAACTCTTCAAAAATAACCATCATGACTTCTCACGGCTCAAAAGGTTTGGAGTTTGATTATGTATTTTTACCATATACCACAGAGGAGTCTTGGATTAGTAAAAATTTTGGTTCTTTTTTTGTCATGCCACGTGAAAAAGAAGAAGGGGATATTATAAAAGATGAAAGGAGACTTTTTTACGTAGCTATAACTAGAGCCAGAAAAAATGTTGTTTTAAGTTACAGTGAGGAAGATTATTTAGGCAAACCCCTGACTCCTTTACGGTTTATTGCTGAGCTTGACCAAGCACACATAGCAAGATCAGTTTTGCCTAAAGTACAAAAACAGCCGGAAGTAAAGACCATAACAAACAAGGAAGAAAAATTGAATCAAGAGAAAATTGAGTATGCCAAGTCTGTGCTTTTAGAAAAAGGTCTTTCTGTGACGGCGCTCAATCACTTTATAAAATGCCCAATTACTTTCTTTTATAAAAGTATTTTGAAATTGCCTGAGCCACCGAGCGCAACATCTGAAAAGGGCAATGCTATGCACGAAGCATTGAGTAATGTTTGGAAAAACCTCACCCCCGCCCCTTCTGTTAATTTTATTACAAATATAATCAAAAGTTCCGTCACCGAATACTTCAAACATTCTCTTCTACCAAAATATGAGAAAGAAACTATTTTAGAAGAGCTTTTAGCAAACGCGCCAATTGTGGCAGAGGCCCTTTTGCCACATTTCAATTTGCTGGGGAAGGTACTAACGGAAAGTTGGGCCGAATCTTTCTTTGATCATAAATACAATAATGAACAGATTGAACTAAAGCTGCACGGAAAACTAGACACTGTAATTGAACAAGATAATAAAGTTTTGGTTTTTGATTACAAAACCACAACCGCAAAAAGCATTAACGAAATAAAAGGGGAGACTAAAAATTCCACAGGTGATTATTTCCGCCAACTTATTTATTACAAAATGCTTTTAAAAAATAATCCTAGTTATATTGGTAAACAAATTGAACCAAGCCTTGTGTTTGTAAAGCCCCGCCCAACAGAGTCATCCGGGCGGGCCAATGAGAAAGATAGGTGCCCAACCATTTCAATCCCAATAGAGCAAAGTGATGTCGATATGGTCAAAACTCATATTGCCGCCCTCATTGACTCTGTCTGGTCTGGTAATTTTTTATCAAATGAGTGCAAAGATCCAGAATGTATGTTTTGCAGTATTCAAAACTGATATATATTATAAAAAAAGCGCCGAAGTTAAACTCCGGTGCTAATCATCCCGTTACAAAAGCGGTCAACCTTTATATATAATATCAAGATCATCACTAAACGTCAACCACCGAAGGGAAGTTGCGAATCTAACTGCTCAAAATAATATCAATAACTTGTTTTAGTTGAGCGTAAGGATATGCTCCTTCGATCGGGTAATATTCTCCCTTTTTTGTATCCACTAAAACTGTATAAGGGGTACCTAGCGCACCAAGTTCTTCAGCATTTTGAATATCAATATTGACACGTGGTGCATACTGACCACTTTCGAGACATGTATTGAATGTTTGAGAAGAGAGCCCAATCGATGTTGCGACGTTAGTCAACTCTTTTGGATCAAGCTCATTGTTTGACGGGGTAATTTCAAAAATTTTATTTGTGAATTCCCAAAACTTGCTGTTGCCACCAATTTCACCAGCACATTCTTGTGCTTCTGCTTCTTTGGGTGCACGACTATGAAGCTCAGCGATTGGGTAGTGGCGATATATCCAAGCAACATTACCAGTCTCTCCATACTCCTTCATAATTGACAACAGTGTGGTATGGAACATCTTACAAAATGGACATTCAGTGTCAGAATATTGCACTAAAAGCACTCTTGCCTCAGGATTGCCTAATATATGATCGTTTGCATCAACTGGACGCAAAGCATCTTTTAAATTTTCGGATTTTACTTCTGGATTCTTGGGTTGGTTGGTACTACTTTTTGGCACTCTTCCGTTCAAATAAATACCAGCACTAATTATAAGGCCAGCAACTACTATTGAAATCGGAATCATTAGTTTTTCTGAAATTCCTGTAGTATTATTCATAACAAATATTATAGACCAAAAAAACTAATTAGCATAATTCTACAAAATGACAATATTTCAATCGATATTTCTAGGGCTGGTACAAGGATTAACAGAATTCCTACCAATATCATCGTCGGGACATTTGATTATTGCGAGAAAATTTTTAGATATACCAATTCAGAATAGTTTATCTTTTGATATTTTCCTAAACACAGCAACATTGCTTGCGGTAATATATTGCTTTTGGGGAGATCTGAAAGCATTGTTGAGAGATTTTTTAAGCCAAGGACTTTCTTCTCGATCCACAAACCTAATAATATCCTTGATTGTGGGCACTATCCCAGCTGCGTTTATTGGCTTTTTATATGGTGATGTGATTGAGGCAACATTTCGTTCCACTACTAATGTTGCATACGCTTTATTAATAGGAAGTGTAATAATGGTGCTTGCTGATTTTATAAAACCAAGAGGTGGAATTAGTCCCGCAAAAGGTTTTATAGTTGGTATTTTTCAAGCCCTTGCATTAATACCGGGCATATCAAGATCAGGCTCGTCTATCTCGGGTGGAGTATTGGTCAAACTAAGCAGGGAAGAGGCTATAAAATTTTCATTTCTTTTATTGATACCCGTTAGCATTGGTGCTCTTTTGAAAATTTGGTTGGATGGTGGCGTTTCAACTATTGGTTTTGGGTACGCCCCAATCGCAGGCTTTTTGGCGGCATTAATTTCTGGAATTTGGTCCGTACGCTTTTTAGTAAGATATCTTTCAAACAATAAATTCACCGCTTTTGTAATCTACCGGGTACTGTTGGCTCTCATCATATTATTTTTCTAATCTCCCTCTAACCCTCACTTTACACTAAAGAGGGGAAGTGATTCATATTTATAACTCCATTTTCTTATTACCAATTTAACTAAAATGGCAAAGTGAAGTTCATGGTGCCAGATTCGGGCAGAGTTTCCCAGTCTTTAGTATTAAGTTTTACTGTATTTAGGTTTGGACCTTCTTTAAAAATAAGTTTGCCTTCTTTGAGGGCATACTCATACAAATCTTTGGTTATCTTTACATCATCTAAACAATACTTTTTTACTTTTTCTACTTCTCCATCTCTCCACCAACGAATTGCGTCAAGACCATATCCGCTTTTCCTTATCCCCAATGTACCTTCAGCGATTTGATCCAGCTTCATCCTTCTGCCAGCAGCCTTATGCATCTCCTTAAGAAGGTCTAGACTTTTAATTTTTGACAAATCACCTGGATAATATTTGTTTAAAAGTGGAATATCAAAATGATCTCCATTAAAAGTAATCATAATATCAGCAGCTTCAATGATTGGCCAAAGTTTTGGCAACTCCTCAACAAGATAAGTAGAATATGAATCAGTACTCGAGTCATATACCCCCACTACAGAAATAGAGAGGTCAGCCGGGTTATTTGACCCGACTTCTTGAAAGATATTACTAGTCTCAATATCAAATACAATCTTGCGCATTATATTTCAGTTATTCTGAAGACGACAAGTCATTTGCAACTTTTTCTGCAAGTGTCTCTATGTTACCAGAAGTTTCTTCTCTATTTGAAGTATTTCTTAGTGTAAAGTTCAGACTTTTTATCTCATCAGCTCCAACAGTAATCACATAAGGAATATTTCTTTTATCCAAACTTTTTAATTGATCACTTAATTTCTTGCCAGAAATATCTACGGAATTGCTTATTCCAAACATTCTGAACTTATCTGCAATTTTATATACCTCACGCAAATCTGTATCCGGAACAACACAAATATAAAGCATTGCTGAACTTGAAGTTTTTGGGAGTAGGTTGTGTGTTTCCAAAAAATCTCTAATTGTTATGTCTCCCATACCAAAACCAACGGCAGGCACATCTTGGCCCGCAAACAACCCCACTAAATTATCATATCTACCCCCACCAAATACAGAACGATGATTTGCTTCATTTGTATCAAACACTTCAAACACCATGCCGGTATAATAATCAAAACCTCTAGTTATAGTAGGGTCAAAAACTATATTTGATACACCAAATTCTCTTAAAGATTGTATTGTAGAATTTAAATTTACTGCAGCAGCACTTTTTTGCATCATACTTAATATGCCCTCACCATAATATATGGTTTCTAGAAGCTCTTTTGATTTTGACTCACCTATAAGTGCCGACATAGATTTCCTGAAATCTAAATCTTTCATCTTGTCCTTTTTATCAATCAAGCGATATACAAACTGTTTCTTATCATTATCAATACCGATACCTTCAAATATATCTTCAAGTAAAATTCTACTATTTATTTTAATAATGAAATCTTCTGGTTTAGCACCAAATTTTCTCATTATTTCAAATGCTATCCGTACCACTTCAACATCTGCAAAAAAATCCTTTACCCCAAAAATATCAGTGTTAAGTTGCCAAAACTCCCTGTCTCTACCACGTTGAGGTTTTTCATACCTGAAAAAATTTGCGATAGAATACCACCTTAATGGAAGTGGGAACTCTTGTATTTTAGCTCCAACCATCCTGGCAACTGATGGGGTCATCTCAGGACGCAAAGCTACTTCACGACCGCCCCTGTCTTCAAATTTATATATTTGTTCCGAAACTATTTCTTCGCTCGATTTTGCTTTATATAAATCAAGTGGTTCAAGTAATGGTGTGTTGTATTCTTCATACCCCCACGAATCAACAACCTCACGCATAACACCAAAAATATATTTTTGAATAGCCTGATCGTAAGGATAAAAATCCCTTACGCCTTTATAGCTTTCGATATTTATCCTTTTTTTGCCCAAACCGAACATATATTGTAGATTATAGGGGATTTATGGCCAAATCACAAGAAAAATTGCTTAAAATTGTTTCTAAGCTCCCATCTAGCCCTGGGGTATATAAATTCATAAATACAAGTGGGAAAATTCTTTATATTGGAAAAGCCACCTCTTTAAAAAATCGAGTTCGTAGTTATTTTACAGATGATATAGCAGTAAAACGTAGTGAACTTATTCGATTGATGGTAGATGAAGCAAGAGATATAAAATATGAAAAAACAGACTCGGTGCTTGAAGCTTTGATACTTGAGGCTGAATTGATTAAAAAGCATTTACCTCACTACAACAGCATCGGCAAAGATCAAAGAAGTTGGAATTACGTGATTATTACCAAAGAAGAGTTTCCAAGAGTTCTAACTATGCGTGCTAGGGAGTTGGAGCAGTCAAACGTACAAATAATTGAAAAATTCGGACCATTTACTCATGGCGCCCAACTGAGGGAAGCGTTAAAAATAGTTAGGAGAATATTTCCATACAGGGACAAATGCACACCATTAACTGATAATGTAATCAAAAACAATTCAGGATGTTTTAACCATCAGATAGGCTTATGTCCTGGTATGTGTGCAGGCAAAATTGATAGCAAAGAGTATCAAAAAACTATCAGGCAAATTATAAAATTTTTTAAAGGCAAAAAACAATCCCTATTGAAAGACATCCAACGTGAAATGCGAACGTTTGCAAAAGAAAAACAGTTTGAGAAAGCGAACGAGTCCAAAAATAAATTATTTGCTTTAAAACACATTGAGGATATTGCGCTCATAAAACGCGATAGACCAGAGCTTCAAGTAGAAAACCAGGGAGCCATTTTCAGAATTGAGGCATATGATATCGCTCATATTTCAGGTACAAATATGGTGGGTGTTATGACTGTCGTAGAAAATGATGAGCCCAAAAATAGCGAATATAGAATGTTTAAAATAAAAGGCCAAAAAGGTGTTGACGATACTAGGGCTATCTCTGAAATTTTAAATAGAAGGTTAAATCATACAGAATGGTTAAAAGCAGATCTTATCGTTATAGATGGCGGTGTGGCACAACTCAACACATCTAAACTTATACTTGAGGAGAGGGGAGTAAGGATCCCACTCGTTGCAGTTACGAAAGACAGTAAACATAAACCAATAAAGATTATCGCAGCAACAACAGAAGGACAGAACATGATAACAAAACACCAAAAATCAATTTTGTTAGCTAATTCAGAATCACACAGATTTGCTATTAATTTCCACCGACGTCTACGGAATAAGCAATTTGAAATTTAAGTTTTATTAGAAAAATAATCCATTGGATTTATTTCTCCACCTTCAGGTCGCGGTCCGCACGAACCATCAAGTGTAATTATCACATCATCTGATTTAAAAACTGAAAAATGTAAATGCGGCCCTGTAGCCAATCCAGTAACGCCAATTGTTCCGATAACATTATGCTCATCCACCCTGTCTCCATTTTCTACAGAAATTTCATTTAGGTGTGCATACAAAAGCGTATACCCATCTTTTCCTCC
>CAYVXT010000071.1:0-26802 GCA_964455485.1 uncultured Candidatus Saccharibacteria bacterium | reverse complement strand
ATGAAGGATTTAAACCCGATCTTACTCCAAAGCAAATGCTCAAATTAGGAGTATTTGGTGGGGCATACTTTATTTTGGTGCCAGGACTAAAACCAAAATTTATTCCAAAAGATTGGTGGAATGGGGTGAAGCTTTCGAGTGATGGCAAAAAACACGATGAGTTAAATTTCTTCAAGGAAAATGCTAGCCAACCTTTAAGTGTATGGAGGAAAAAGGGGTGGATATATAAAGAAGATCCGCACGGTTGGTTTGAGTGGTATTGTAAATACTATTTAGGAAGGCGAATTCCAAAAGAGGATGCAAGACAAATAAAAAGATGGAAAGCTATTGCTAGGCATATATCTCAAATTGTAAAAAATTGCAGGGTAGGGGATTTGTCGTGCCGCCCGCGGCAAAGGCAGGCCCTTTTACATTGGGCTTATGATTCACGAAAAGTTTAATTAAATAAAAATGATAATTTTTTCACTCTTTATTTTGTTGTCAGGATTTGTGGTTGGGCTTGGAGCGGTAACTGTAATTGATATGTTGGGATTTTTGGGAAGGAAATCCGAATATTGGACTGAAACAACTATTCGAGCTCACAAAGTAACTAAACCTCTTATATGGGTAGGAATTTTTTTGGTAATAATCGGTAGTTCAATCTTTTTTAAAAAAGTGGATTTTGGTTGGGTAGAAACATATAACATAGCAAGTATTATTATATTGATATTAAATGGTTGTTTCCTTAGTTTTATATTAAGCCCAAAACTTTTAGAAAGAGAAAAACAGGGCAAGGCTTCAGAGTTGCTGCCCCCCTCTTGGCAGAAAAAGATAACAGTTTCCCTCATCATTTCCGATATATTTTGGTGGAGTAGTTTGTTTTGTTTGGCCTATGCTTTGGTAAAAATGGGTGTTTAATCTATCAGTGGTTGCTTTAGCGAACGATCGTTTGCTATAATAGTGGCATGAAGCAGTCTACACCCAAAACTAAATTACAAATACAGGCTCTAAAAAATTTTTATAAAAAAGAGGGGAGGATGCCTAGCTATAAAGAAGTAGCGAGGATATTCGGCATGAAGTCAAAAGCTGGAGCCTTTAAAGTAATACAAAAGTTAATTGATGAAAAATTTTTGCGGAAAAGTAGCACAGGAATTTTAGTGCCAGGTGTTTATTTTAATAACCAAAATGAAAACGAATCTATAAAGCTCTTGGGTTTGGTTGAAGCTGGTTTCCCCACTCCTGCAAATGAGGATGAACTCGATAGGACCACATTAGATGAATATTTGGTACGAGACAGGGAAGCAACCTTCATGCTCAAAGTGAAAGGAGATTCGATGTATGATGCTGGTATACGTGAAGGGGACATGGTTTTAGTTGAAAGGACAAATGATGCAAAGCCAGGGAAAATAGTAGTAGCTGAAGTGGATGGTGCTTGGACTATCAAATATTTGCGAAAAGGAAAATTGGGAGTTTATTTGGAACCAGCAAATAAAAAGTACAAGCCAATTTATCCTAAGGAAGAATTGCGCATTTCGGCCGTTGTCACTGCTGTTATAAGAAAGTATTTCTAAGTATGTCCAAAAAAACGAGCGAAAAAATATTGCATGTAGATGGTGATGGTTTCTTTGCTTCGGTAGAGCGCGCCCAATATCCCCATTTGCGTGATAAGCCTGTAGTAGTAGGAACTGAGCGAAGTATCGTAACCGCTGCAACATATGAGGCTAAAGCTCTTGGGGTAAAAAGAGGAATGCCGATATTTCAAGTCAAAAAGCGGTTTCCTTCTGTTGTTGTTTTGCCTACACATTTTGAATTGTATGAAATGTATAGAGATAAACTAAGTGCAATACTTTCTAAATTTTCACCTACTGTAGAGAGGTATAGCATAGATGAATGCTTCGCTATTTTAAGAGAAAAAGATTCTATAAAATATGGAGGGCTAGAAAGTTTTTTAGATATTATAAAAACGGAAGTGCAAAAAAGAATCGGGATCACTTATTCGTTTGGGCTTGCGGATACCAAAGTGCTTGCAAAAGTGGCGTCGAAATCTAATAAACCTAATGGGAAAACTTTTATTAAAGAGTGTGATAGGAAAAAATATTTAGCTGAAGCTAAAATTGATTCGATTTGGGGTATTGGCTTTAGAACTGCTTTTAAACTTAACATGAAGGGTATAAAAACAGCCTTAGATTTTTCAGAAAAGGACAAAAGTTTTATAGATGGTTTTGCCGAGCCGTTTAAAGATATTTGGCACGAGCTAAATGGGGAGAGGGTATTTGAAGTACATATGGGAGGTAAACATCAATCTAAATCACTCCAAACTACACGAAGCTTCCCTTCATCGTCTGATAAGGTAATGATATTTTCTGAGCTTTCGAAAAATGTAGAAACAGTGTGTTCACACTTAAGAAGTGAAGGTCAGGTGGCTAAAAAGGCCTGGATATTTTTAAAGCAAGCAGATTTTAAAAGAAAGGGTTGTGAAATAGAATTGTCTTATCCTACAAATAATCCTGTGGCAATAATGAGGTCCATAAGGAGTGTTTTTGATGAGTTGTTTAAACACAAAGTTTTTTATAGGACTACGGGTATTACTCTTTATGAACTTTTTCCTGAAAAATTTATGCAAGCAGACTTGTTTGGTGAGCGCCAAAAGTTATATGGTGTAGATGAATATATAAAATCAGTTGATGATATAAGAAGTAAATTTGGAGAAAATGTAATATGTTTGGCCTCAAGTTTGCGTTCTAATTATCGAAGAAGTGAAAGTTATGCTAATGACCATAAAAATGAAAGTTATATTTCTGGTTTACCATTCCCTTACTTAGGCGAAGTTTGTTAATAAAAAAGAGCGAGTGCCAAGAGGGTACTCGCTCGCAGTGGGTATAATGGACATTGGTCTCAGACCACAGGAGGGGGAGCCTCTAAAAATCTTTGAGCATTTGCCATATGTCGGGATCTTCGCCGCCAAGACGCCAAAATGCGAATGAATTGATGTTCAGGCTTTTTGCCATCATGATCTTTTCTTTTACGCTTCGTGCGTCTTCAAACCAAATTACTGACCCGTCTTTTTCATAGTGAGGGATTTGATCATTATCTCTCACTACTTCAGCTCCGTCAGAAAAATTGGTAAGGTCTTCCCATGTGGCACTGTAGTTTTTTGGTCCCCATAACCTGCCATAAACGGCTATACCATAGGTGAGTTTGTGTACCGAAATCACCTGAGCCGCTCGTTCCAGATACTCCTTACTCCAAGCAATTGATGCGATTGGGCCAGGGTCTGTACGCTCGGTGTGTTCGCTGTAAACCATGAGACGGATGTTGTCTGCAAGAGCACCGAGCTTTTTCCAATGAGGTAATACGGCGTTGTCTCTCTGAACCTCTATATCGATCGACAAACTCTTTTCCATAGCCCAAAGGTGGATCGTAAGCTCCTCAACAAAGTCTACGAAGAGCTCAAGATCTTTCCCTCGGATTCCTTCGTAGTCCAGATCTAACCCATGATAAAGGGGGTGGGAGGCAATGGTAAGGATGCTTTCGATGTGAACCTTTCTCGCCTCTCTGTCTCTTGCCATTCTGAGAACGCGATCGGGGTCTTTCGATACACTGTTCGCGTTTGTTAGAATCGGACGAAGGATCACTTCTCTCGTTTCTAGTTGGGAAAAAAGAGAGGTGTCTGCTACAAAATAGCCCCACAAAGGAGATACTCTGAAATCTTCGCCAATCTCGTACCACATTGGGGAAACTTCGGCGATTTGTCTTGTGAATTTTTCAACCGACTCCAATGCCTTCCGCCACCCATTCCTGTGCATCCAGGCTGTAATGCGAAAACCATTCTGGTCGGCTTTGGCTCGGGGATTTAGTAGGGCAGTGAGCATTGGTAGTACATACCTTCTTTTAAAGTCCATCATGTCCTTTCAAGAACTAGTCTGGCATAATTCTAAGGATACCAAATGAAGGATAAGTGAAAGATTTGTATATTTGGTATAATCAAATTGTTATAATTTTAAGTAAGTTTATGCTCAAAGAATTTAAGCAGTTTTTGCTTCGAGGCAATGTTGTGGATTTGGCAGTTGGTGTTGTTATTGGTACTGCTTTTGGGGCAGTGGTAAATGCTTTAGTCGCCGATTTTTTAACCCCCCTTATCGGTGCATTGGGTAGAATTGGAGATTTTGGGGATTTAGTTTTTACAATAAATGGAAGCGAGTTTAAATATGGTCATCTCTTAAATAGTATTATTTCATTCATTCTAATAGCAACTGCCGTTTTCTTTTTTGTGGTTAAACCAATGAATATACTAATAGCTAGAGCAAAGAAAAATGAAGTGCCTCTCCCCCCATCCACTAAAAAGTGCCCGCAATGCCTTAGTGAAATACCAATTGAGGCTAAACGATGCGCACACTGCGTTCAAATGGTAGAATAATAAAATGTCAAAAGAAATCACAAAGAAACAGCAAATCATGTATTCAGTTATAGGTATTCTGGCTGCTGGTCTAGTAGCACTCGGCTATTTTTATTATTTGAAGGTAGCTGATATCAAAGCCTTGTCTCTAGAGTTATCTAATACCCAATCTGATTTAGAGCAAGTCCAAGCCACTCTTCACGAAACGGCAAATGAACTAGAGACTGAAAAATACAGAAATACATTATTTAGTGGTCAAATAAAAGACATTGCTGATACCGTAGGCACTTTAGACAAACTTGCAAAAACTGACAAAGAGCTTTTAGGAAAATACTCAAAAGTTTATTTTTTAAATGAACATTATGCTCCGGGTAAACTGTCTGAAATACCTAATGAATACGCTTATGATAAAAATAAACAGATGCAGATATTGACAGAGGTCCTGCCTTTTTTGAGAGATATGATAAAAAACGCAGCACGAAATGGCGTTAATTTGGAAATTGTTTCTGCTTACCGATCTTTTGGTGAGCAGAGTTCTTTGAAAAGTGGTTATAGTGTGACGTATGGAAGTGGTGCAAATAAGTTTTCTGCTGATCAGGGTTATTCTGAACATCAATTGGGCACAACAATAGATTTTACAACACCTGAAACTGGGGCAAGTTTTGAAAAATTTAAAAGCACTAAGGCCTATGAGTGGTTGCAAGCAAACGCTTATAGGTATGGTTTCGTGCTTTCATACCCTGAAGGCAATGATTATTACCAGTTTGAACCTTGGCACTGGAGATTTGTTGGGAGGAGTCTTGCCTCACGTCTTCATGAGGAAAATCAAAATTTCTATGATTTACCGCAAGCTACTATAAACAACTACTTGATAAATATATTCGACTAAATTGTGGCAAGTTTAGGCTTGGGATATAATATAAGTATGATAAAAACAAATATCAAAGCTACAAATTTAGAAATCACACCATCAATATCTGATTATATAGAAAAGAAGCTTCTAATGCTCCAAAAGTTTTTTTCGGAGACAGAAGATGTGCTTATAAATGTTGAGGTAGGAAAAACTTCTAGACACCATAAGTCAGGCGATATATTTAAGGCAGAAATCCATCTGATTGTGAGCGGCAATGATTATTATAAAGTATCTGAAACTGAAGATCTGTACGCCTCGATAGATGAAGCAAAAGATGATATAGCAAGGGAACTTTCGTCACACAGAAAAAAGGCAATTAGAATGCTTAGAAGAGGTGCTTTGCGTGCAAAAATGATTTTGAAAGGTATTATCGACGCTCCTGCAAAGAGTTGGAAGAGATTTAGGAGAAAGTAATTCAAGTAAAGATAAACCTATCTTAATCCCCTTAAAAAATCCTCAAAAGGCATTTCTTTCTTACCTTCCGGAATAACGTTTAAGATTTTTAGAGTATTGTTCTCGTAGGTAGCTTTAGTAATGATGATGCGTTTATGTGTTGGGCTACCTTCGCTAGAGGCTCCGTCGTGTCGAAGAAAGAAATAAGCGGTAGGCCAACCCTGAAAAGCTCTTATTTTCAAATAATTTTCTCTGGCATTAAAAGTTAAGTCGTTTAGATCAATCATAAGTTCTCCGTCCTCCTTCTTAATTTTTTTGCAATAAGTGGCGTCGTTCTCAATTTGCATTATTGGCTGTATTGATCCACTTAGCCACTCAGGTAAAACGTGGGCAAAAAGCCGTGCCCCTTCCACCGCTAAAGTTTTTTCTAATTGAGTTTTGTCTAGTGAAAAGATTTCATTCGCGAAGTCCCCTGAACTTTGCTCCTCAAATCTTAAAGACGCTTTTACAACAATTGGTCCTGCATCCATTGCCTCTTCAATTTGCATAATTGAAACGCCAATTTCTTTTTCGTCATTTAAAATTTGACTAATAATTGGTGAAGCTCCCCGATATTTAGGTAACAAAGACGGGTGAATGTTTAAAGTCTTTCTCTCTGGAATATCAAATATTTCCCTTGGAATTATTTTGCCATATGAAGCAACTAAAAAAAGCTCAGCGTTTAATCCTTTAAGTCTTGAAACCAATTCGGAGTTGTTGCGAATAGAAGTAGGGTCAATCACTTCAATATTATTTTCTTGACCCCATATTTTGGTAGGAGCAGGGGAAAGAATAAGCTTCCTGCCTTTAGGTTTGTCAGGAGTTGTAACAATAAGAGATGGTAAAAGACTATGGAGTTTTAGTTCCTCTAAAACATAAACACTAAATTCTGAAGAACCAAAGAAAACGTACTTCATACTTTTGGTGGGATTTCCTTCAGACCTTTTGCTTTATCGATAAAAAGTATTCCATTTAAATGATCGATCTCGTGCTGAAATACCTGAGACAGTATCCCGGAACCACCCATAGTGAACGGTCTCCCATTTTCATCGTATGCTTTTATTAAAGTTTTTTGAGAACGTTCTACACGACCGTAGAGCCATCTAACTGAAAGACATCCTTCTTCCATCGGTAACTTTTTTTTGGAAGTTTTAATAATTTCAGGATTTATAAAAACCATATCCTCTGCATTTTCTGATTCGCTCACTCCCTTCTCAAAATTATCTAAGTTTTGCCTTTTTGAATTTTTACGCGATCGTTCTTCAGCCATAATTTCGAAAATACGTTTCGACACTACAAAAATTCGTAAGCTCTCTCCGATCTGAGGAGCCGCGATTGCAACTCCGTCATCCTCGTTGTTTAAAGCTTTAATCATCCGTCTTATTATAGTTTCAGTTTTACGATTTTTTATGCTTTCAAGAGGCACCTCTTTAGCAACTTCCCTTAAAACTTTGTTTTCTTTTTGTACTATTTGACCTTGCGTCATACTCTAACTTTACCACAGATTTGTGTAAATTCATATTTTATAGCAAGGTGTCCGGGTCTATTTTGATTTCGTATGTTGGAGGAAGTGAAGAAAGTAAGGATGGAAGACCATAAAAATTACCTCCAGTAGAAATTGATTGCTCTGGCCACTCTTCTTTTTTTAATTTAATAACTGCGTTAACTGCGGCTTGTTCGCCGCGCTTTTCTTGAGCAGAAGGGAAAATTGATGCCCGATATTCACTGAAAATGTCCTTAAATTTTTCTGCCTCTTTTTGGACAGAAGCTTTGGTACCTCTGAAAGTGATTTTAATGAATAATCCGAAAGGTGAGTAGCCTAATGGTTGCCGGTCACTCACTTCTTTTGCATAAAATTGAGCAATATTTCCATCGATGGCTGATTTTATTGTATATTCTTCTGGGTTTCGACTTTGTATTAAGAATTTCTTTTTTGCTAAGTTTCGAGTTTGTATAATGATCCTAAAAATTTTTTCGTGGATTCTAAAGTCTGGTATTGCAAACAAGGAATCTAGAGATGCTATAGCTGAATATTGAATTCGTTTTTGAAGATATGGAAATGCAATTTCAGTACCGAGTAAAACCGAACTTTTTGAACTATAAAATTTATTTATTATTGTCGATGCTTTTGTACTCGTTGGTGCAATTTCTTTGTTTATTTCAAACAATTGTAGGTCAGGAAACTTCTTTTTTATTTCTTCCTTAATTCTATCTATACCAGAACCAAATCCTGCAAGTTTCCAACTCCCACAATGTTTGCAATATTCGGCGGCATCTCTAATTTCACCGCATTGGTGACAGCGAAAGATACCCTGATCTCTATCCTTCCTGTGAAGCACCATTGGGGCATCGCAGTTGCTGCAGCATACCATTTCACCACAATCTTTACATACAACAGTACTCGATAGGCCCTTCCTTGAAGCATAAATGAATAAATGTGATCCAGATTTGCTTGATTTTTCAATTAAATTTCCTAAATCTTCTGAAATACATTCAAACTCTTCACCTCCGCTTTTCTTTTGAACTGCTCGCATATCTATAAGATCAATTTCTGAGTCAAAGTTTAAACGCCACTTAACATTTTCAAATGCAGATAATTCCCCCTCTTTGTATCTGTAAAGTGTCTCGATGCGGGAGCAAAAATCACCGTATATAAGTCTTGATCCAAGATTCGAAGACAATTTTTCTGCAAAAAAGCGCAGATCAAAAAAAGGCTTGAATAAAGTTTTCCATCCGCTGTCATTTTCTTTTTCTATTACAATTGCACCAATGTCATTTCTTGGAATAAAGAGCCATCTTGCTGTCGCGATTATAACTACAGGATGCTTTTCTGTAGAGGCTTTTTTCCATTCATCTTTAAACTCTTTTTTTGACATGTCTTTATAAAACGCACATACATAGTGCTCAATACCTCTCTCAAGTTTTTCCTTGGCTTGCAAAATATTTTCATTCTGGGAGAGACATATAAAGACTGTCTTACCTTTTGCGAATTCTTCTCGAATCAAAGATTTGTAATTTGCAAAACGTTCCTCGTCCTCACACCCAACAAGTGACAAACTTTCTGATTTAGATTGTGAGGTTGTTTGTGATTGTAATTTCTGGCTTAAGGATGAAAGTATGTTTGGATTCTCTGTTACGAATGTCGGAATAAGGCTGGAAAGTATTGCGCCGTCATTTGATGCAAAATATGAGGCAGTCTCTTTTACTGCTTTTAGGTATTCTGGTTTGAGGAAAGGTTTCGATTGGATTGATAGAACTTTTTTAACTTGGAAATTGGCGCTTTTGATTTCTGTTTTAGAATCAATTGCTTCTTTGTTTGTTACGACAAGAGCTTGAATTTCTCTTCCCCGAATTGGGACTTTGACTAGAGATCCAGGTTCTATTTTTGTACTGGAAAAATATGAAAGTGATTCCTTATTTAAGCCCTTTGAAAACGGAAGACACTCGATAATATACATAGACTTATTTAGTGAAATTATAGAACAAAAAAACATTCATGAGGGATAGATTTTGCTCTTGTTTTGTGGTTGAAAGTTCCCGTCTATCGGTATATGATAACCGGGAATGGCATCATTTTTTTCTAAAAAACTCGGCATTGATTTAGGTACTGCAAATGTGCTGGTGTTTATGCCCGGCAAGGGTATCGTACTCAACGAGCCTTCAGTTGTTGCAATAGGTATTGAAAATAACCGTATTTTAGCAGTTGGTAATGAAGCTAAAACTATGATTGGAAGAACTCCGGACGCTATTGCTGCTTATAGGCCAATGAAGGATGGAGTAATCGCTGACTATAAAGTCACTGAGGCTATGCTTCGGTATTATATGCGCAAATCTTTAGGAAGTTGGAGTTTTGTAAAACCTGAGGTGTTGATTTCAGTGCCTGCTGGAGTTACATCAACAGAGCGAAGGGCGGTTATTGAAGCTGCTATAAAAGCAGGAGCAAAAAATGCTTACGTAATAAAGGAGCCTATCCTTGCGGCAATTGGTGCGGGTATACCGATTTATGAGGCCAAAGGTCACATGATTGCTGATATTGGAGGTGGTACAACCGATGTTGCGGTAATATCACTTGGAGGTATTGTCGCTTCTACTTCAGTTAAATGTGCAGGAAATCGTATTGATCAGGCTATAGTTGATTATATTAAAAAAACTTTTAACTTGGCTATAGGCGACAAAACTGCTGAGGATGTAAAAATAAATATCGGATCAGCAATGCCTATAGAAGAAGAGTTAAGTATGGAGGTAAAAGGTCGTGATCTTATATCGGGTTTGCCACGCTCTGTGGAAGTTAAAACAAACGAAATAGTTAAAGCAATAGCAAAAGAGCTCAGAGAAATGGTGAAAGCGGTCAAAGATGTTTTACAAGAGACACCACCTGAACTTGCTGCTGATATCATAGACAACGGTATTATAATGACCGGAGGCACATCCTCCCTTAGGAATTTTCCAGAGCTAATTTTTGCAAGAGTTGGTGTCAAAGCCACGCTCGCTAAAGATCCACTGTTTTGTGTAGTTCAGGGTACGGGTATTGCTTTGGATCATCTTTCGGCTTATAAAAAAATGATAATTGCAAAACGGTAGTATGGAGATTTACCACGCAAATATTTTTATTGGTGAGGCAGATCTAGAGTTGCCAAAAATTTTAAATGATCATTTGGGTTTTTTGGTGGAACGAAATCCTGATTACAATATTATTGAAGCGGATGCGTTTGGGATTAATGAGGCTCGTGACTTGGAAGAGTGGGCAATAAGAAAACCTATAGCAGGAGATAAGAAGGTTTTATATGTGGAAACCAATTCTATAACATTTGAGGCCCAAAATGCTCTTCTTAAAGTTTTAGAAGAGCCTTTAGAGGGTACTTATTTTTTTATAAAGTTGCCAAATCTAGGTAATGTTTTGCCGACACTTCTTTCAAGAGTAAGAATATTTGACTTGCATGAAGCACATAATAATAAAAAAAATAAGGAAGAATTAGCTGCTCATCAATTTATAAATAATAATATCGATACGAGGTTGTCTCAAATCAAAAGTTTATCAAAAAAAGAAGATAAATTCTCGATTAAAAATTTTTTAGGTTTACTGGAAAAGGAGTATTATAGGTCCCAATATAGAGATTATCCAAAAAATGCTCACAATATGAAGCATATACTAATTGCAAAAAAAATGTCATCAATAAGAGGGGGCTCGTCCAAAATGGTGCTTGAGTGGTTGGCATCCGTGTTATAATACATATTATGTTTAATTTTACAGATACAAAAGAAAAGGTGAGAGGTGTGGAAGAATGGCTTATAAAAGAGCTGTCCTTGATCCGAACAGGCAGAGCGACACCTACTATTTTAGACTTCGTTCAAGTTGACGCTTATGGTAGCAAAATGGCAATACGTGAGCTTGCAAATATCTTAATCGAAGATGTTAAGACAGTAAAAATTGAACCTTGGGACATGAGTATTGGTAAAGCAATTGAGAAGGCAATAGATGCTTCAAATTTAGGGCTTTCAATGTCGCCATACGATAAAGGTATTAGATTGATTTTCCCTGAACTTACTTCTGAACGAAGGGAACAATTTATTAAAGTAGTGAAATCTAAACTCGAAGAGGCGAGAGTGTCATTAAGGGGAGTTCGAGATAAAACATCAAAAATGATAGAAGAGAAAGAAAAAGAGGGGGGAATGGGTGAAGATGATAAGTTTAGGTTGAAAGATGAATTGCAAAAAATTATAGATGAAGGAAATAAAAAGCTTGACGAATTAGCTGCAAAAAAAGAAACAGAAATAAGAGGGTGATATGACGTTAATTGTTTTTATAATTGTTCTTGGTGTTTTAGTTTTAGTCCATGAGCTCGGGCATTTTTTGGCAGCTAAAAAAGCTGGAGTTCATGTTGAAGAGTTTGGCTTTGGCTACCCACCAAGAGCACTGACGCTTGGTAAAAGGTGGGGGACAATTTTTAGTTTAAATTGGATACCATTTGGTGGGTTCGTTAAAATTTTGGGCGAAAATTATGAGTCTACAGAAAATTCTTCCGAAACTGTCTCAAAAAATTTTCGTTTTACACAAATATCAAAAAAGTGGCAAGCAGCAATATTGGCAGGAGGAGTTATTTTCAATATTTTATTTGCTTGGATTCTGTTTTCAATTTCATTTATGGCAGGAGTGGCTTCTCCGATCGAAAACGATTTTGGCGGTGTGGTTAAAAATCCAAAACTGACAGTTGTTGGTATTATGCCAAACTCTCCAGCTCATGGGATTCTAAAGGCAGGCGATCAGATAGAAAGTGTGTTTGTTGATAATCAAAATTTTTCAAATCTTAACCCGGACTTAATATCTGGTTACATAAATAATTCTACTGGTTCCATTAAGCTAGATATTAAAAGAGGAAGTGAAAAGTATAATTTTTCTATAACTCCATCTACTGAATTGGTGCCTGATAAAAAAATCATTGGCATAAGTATGGATATGGTTGGTACTCTAACGTTGCCTCCCCACAAAGCTTTCTATCAAGGAGCTGTAACAACTATTAAAATTTCATATCTTACTGTTGCCGGTGTTTTAGGTCTTATAAGAGACGCTGTTGTTGGTAAGGCGGATATTTCTCAAGTCACTGGACCTGTAGGTATAGTTGGTCTTGTAGGAGATGCGACTAGGCTTGGTTTTACATATTTGGTTACATTTACAGCACTCATATCAATTAATCTTGCTGTGATAAATTTGTTACCTTTCCCCGCTCTTGATGGAGGCCGTCTATTATTTGTAGCCTACGAAGCACTTACCAAACGGCAAGTGAATATAAAGTTTGCGGTAATTGCAAACACGGTTGGATTTGCTCTGCTTATATCGCTTATGGTTTTCATTACATATCGAGATATTCTGAAGATTTTATAAAAGCAAACCCCGGGTAGTCCGGGGTGCTGATTTTTAATCCTCGTCGTAGTACTGGCTCCAGTGGCCTCTTGTAACGTAGAGCGACATGTCGACGAGTAGGCCGCCAATGGTTAAAATGGTACCAAGTAACCAAACCCCAGGGCTATTGTGGGACATGAATAGCAGTACAATCCCAAAAATTAGTGAGAGGTTGGCTATACAAACAAAAATCCAAAAGGCTGTTCTCATCTGTTTTGGTTTATAACACAGTTCATAATTTAATAAAACTTCATTTTGACCAAACGCAGTCTCTGCGATAACATAAAGAAACAATGAGACAAAGTAAACTTTTTACCAAAACTAGGCGCGAAGCTCCGAGCGACGAAACAGCAAAAAATGCACAACTCTTAATTCGTGCAGGTTTTTTGCATAAAGAAATGGCTGGTGTCTATTCTTTTTTGCCACTTGGTTTTTCAGTGATAAACAAAATAAAAACTATAGTAAACGAAGAAATGGCGGGTCTAGGTTCAAGTGAAATAATAATGTCAACTCTTCAGGATAAAGAAGTGTGGCAAAAAACTGACAGGTGGAGTGATGATAAGGTGGATGTGTGGTTTAAATCAAAAATAAACGGAGGAGCTGAAGTTGGTTTTGGTTGGTCCCATGAGGAGCCAATTTCAAATATGATGTTGAATTATGTATCGAGCTACTCAAACCTACCGATTGCTGTACATCAATTCCAAAATAAATTACGTAATGAAGTTAGAGCTAAAAGTGGAATCATGAGATGCCGAGAGTTTGTAATGAAAGATATGTATTACTTTGCAAGGGATGAAGAGGAGAATATGGAATTTTATAACCGAACTATAAATTCATATAAAAATGTCTTTGATCGTATTGGTCTTGGAGAAATTACATTTGTAACTTCTGCCTCGGGGGGAGTTTTTACTGATAAGTTTAGCCATGAATTTCAAACGATATGTGATGCAGGTGAGGATAATATTTATGTAAATAGGTCGGCAAAGATAGCGTTGAATGAGGAAATATTTAATACAGAAACATTAAATAAATTAGGACTTCAAGAATCCGATTTCGAAAAATTAAAATCAGCGGAAGTGGGAAATATATTTAACTTTGGTAGCAAGAAGTGTGAGCAGATTGGACTATACTTCACAGACAGTTCTGGGGTAAGAGTACCGGTACATTTGAGTTCGTATGGAATTGGAATTACACGACTTATGGGCGTGATAGCAGAGGTAATGTCTGATGAAAAGGGTTTGGTTTGGCCGGAGAGTGTAGCGCCATTTAAATTTCATATTATAGAAATTCCTTCTCAGAACACTGAAGTAAAAGCGGCTGCAGAAAAGATATACAAAATGCTGGGTGAAGATAATGTTTTGTACGACGATCGTGATCTGAGAGCGGGAGAAAAATTTGCTGATGCCGATCTTGTAGGTATCCCATTTCAAATTATTGTAAGCGGGAAAAACTTGGCTTTAGAAAAATTTGAAGTGAAATATAGAAAAAGTGGTGAAGTTAAGCTTTATTCTGAACAGGAGCTTATAAATATCATTTAATATAATTCTGCTTGTTTAACAAGCTTTTTTATTTTGGGAATAATTGAAGTTTTGTGATAGATTAATGCCATGAAGGAAAAAATAGAGGAATGGAAAAGATTGTTGCGTAATGATATTGGTATTGACTTAGGAACAGCAAATGTGTTGGTGTATGTGCGTGGTAGAGGAGTTATATTAAATGAACCATCCGTAGTTGCTGTTAACCAAAAAACTGGAAGAGTAGTAGCGGTGGGTAGTGAGGCTAAAGCTATGTTAGGTAGGACTCCACCACATATTGCTGCAGTAAGGCCTATTGTTGATGGTGTAATTTCAGACTTTGAAGTAACAGAGGAGTTGATACACTACCTACTTAATAAAGCTCAAATTATTTCAAAAAAAATTCTTGGCCCTCGTGTTGTGGTTGGGGTGCCTTCACATATTACAAATGTTGAAACACGAGCGGTTCGTGATGCTACAAGAAATGCTGGAGCAAGTGAAGTACATATTGTTGAGGAACCTATGGCTGCAGCTGTTGGTATGCATATGCCTATATATGAACCTGTAGGCAATATGGTCATTGATATAGGTGGTGGTACAGCTGATATTGCTGTAATTTCATTAGGTGGTGTTGTGAGTTCTAAAAATGTAAGAATTGCAGGGGACAGATTAAATAACGATATAATTTCTTATATACGCAGTGAATTCAAGATGGTGATCGGAGAAAAAACTGCAGAGCAAATAAAAATCTCAATTTGTTCTCTTGTTCCTGAAAGTCCTATTGAAACTAAAGCGAGAGGTAGGGATTTGATAACGGGCCTTCCAAAAGAAGTAGTTGTCACTGATTCAGATATGAGAGATGCTGTATCAAACTCAATCGAGAGATTGATTGAATCAACAAAAGAAGTTTTAGAAGCAACTCCACCAGAAGTACTTTCAGATATCATGCATAGAGGAATACATTTAGCAGGAGGGGGCGCAATGATAAAAGGTTTTGCTGAAATATTGGAGGAGGAAGTAAAAATTCCAGTATATATTGCCGATGAACCTCTTACATGTGTTGTGCGCGGTACCGGTATAATACTTGAAAAATTAGATCAGTTTAAGGATATATTGGTACCTGACGAAAATGATTTATCTAATAAAACATACGAGGAATAGTGGAAGTTCACTTTCTAGCAAATTAAAAAAATTTGGACTTACCGTTATAATTGCTTGTTTTTTGATTCTCTTTATATCCAATACTGCATTTGGCAGATTTGCGCTAGACGGACTGATTTTGCCAGCTCTTACGGTTGGAACGACTTTTCATAAAATGACTAATTGGATTGTTGCACCAATTAAAGATAAAGTCGTTTTGCAAAAGACTAATGAAGAATTGTTGTTGCAGATAGCAGAATTGAGATCAAGAGAATCAGATTATGGAACAATCGATAAAGAAAATATTGATTTCCGTTCAGAACTTGGTTTAGAAAAAGATAGAAAACTTTTTTCTGCATCAATTTTGGCCAAACCTCCTCAAGTACCATTAGATACTTTTATTATAAATAGGGGCGCAATGCATGGAGTGAAGGAGAATATGGAAATACTTTCAAGTAAGCGCTCACTTGTTGGAAAGGTCACAAACGTTTCTCGAAGCACTTCTGTTGTAACTCTGAGTTCATTTCCGGGTGTATCATCCTATGGTTTTGTTGAACGGACTGGCGAAAATATTGAGGTAAAAGGACAAGGGGGTGGTGGTATACATGTAGATGTACCTATTGATTTTGATATAAAAAATAATGACAACATACTTTCTTATGGATCATTTCCAAGTATTATTGGAGTAGTGGCTGCAGTTGAGTCAAATGAATCCTCTGGACTAAAAAGTGTGTTGATATCTTTGCCTCAAGATATTGCACGAATAAGAGTTGTTTTTATTGAATCGGCCCAACAATAGCATGTTAAGATTAATTTTTTTTATATCCTCAATATTTATCCCAATAGTGATGGGGTGGTGGTTATTTATCCCTATAGCAATAATGTGGGTTTACTTCACTTCTGTACCGTATGAGATGGTTCTGGTGGGTATTATCCTGGATAATGTTTATTATTTTGGGGAAGGCTTGTTTTGGGATAATACACTATTTTTAATGAGCACAACCTTTCTCCTCGCTGCAATATTTTTAAGTGAATATCTAGATTGGCGGCACTAACAATCAGGGTGCTATAATTGACCGCGATATGCTAGGTTTTATAAAAAGGGCAATATTTTTGTCCAAACGCAGAAGGTATAGTGACATAAATCCTGACGAAATTTTTCTTGATTCTAAAAATCTCCCTGATTTTGATGTTTACCAATTTGAGGGTCGTATAGAAAAACCAATTACACCAGCTGTTTTTACAATATTCTCAGTCTTTACTGCACTCATTATTTTTTTATTTTTAGGAAAACTCTGGATGTTGCAAATTGTATATGGGGATGAATATAAGGAAAGAAGTGAAAATAATAAGTTAAAACAAATTTTGCTGGTCGCCCCAAGAGGAATAATTTTTAGCCGTAACGGGGAAGAGCTTGCGTGGAATGAGAAAACAGAAAATGATTCCGATTTTCCATTGAGAAAATATGTTTCTAGGCAAGGTTTTGGAATTCTTTTAGGATTTTTAAAGTATCCTGCTAAAGATAAATCTGGCTTTTACTATACTGAAGAATTTTCCCCTAAGGACGGAGCAGAACAATATTTAAATGAAATTCTTTCAGGAAAAAATGGTCTGGAACTTATAGAAACAGCAGTGGACGGTAGCATTGTATCTCAAAGTGTCCAACAAAAACCCCTTCAAGGTCAAAATGCGGTTTTATCTATTGATTCTAGAGTTCAAGAAAGATTATATAAGAATATAAGTGATCTTGCGGGACAAGTTGGTTTTGAGGGTGGGGCGGGGGTAATAATGGATGTACATTCTGGAGAAATTTTGGCAATGACAAGCTACCCAGAGTACAACTCTCAAATTATGACTGATGGAAACGAATCTAGTGTCATTGAAAATTATTATAAAAACCCAAATAATCCATTCTTGAATCGTGCGATATCCGGACTTTATACTCCTGGTTCTATTGTTAAGCCATTTATGGCATTCGCTGCCCTAGAAGAAAAAGTGATTACACCTGAAAAACAAATAGTTTCTACGGGACAATTAGTGGTACCAAATAGGTTTAATCCAGATCAGCCTACAATTTTCAAAGATTGGAAAGCACATGGGGCTGTTGATATGCGTAAAGCAATCGCTGTATCAAGTGATGTTTATTTTTATCAAATTGGAGGTGGGTTTGAAAACCAAAAGGGATTGGGTATAGATAATATAAAAAAGTATTTGGAAATGTTTGGGTTCACAAAAAAAACCGGATTTGATTCTATTAAAGAGGAAATAGGTGTTATACCAGATCCTAAGTGGAAGGCCTTAAATTTCGGAGGTGAAATTTGGAGAGTTGGTGATACTTACAATACTTCTATTGGACAATATGGTATGCAAATTACACCAATTCAAGCCGTTGTTGCTGTGTCTGCTTTGGCAAACGGGGGACACTTTGTTACACCATCAATCCTTTTTACTGCTACCAGCACTGTATCTTATGGGGAAAATATAAAAGGTGATGATCGGAGTTTTAATATTCCAAAGGAAGGTATGCGGATGTCTGTGACTGAGGGTACTGCTGCTGGTTTAAACATACCAGGTCTTGCTATTGCTGGTAAAACAGGTACTGCTGAACTTGGAGCGAAAAAACAATTTGTAAACTCATGGGTTATTGGGTTCTTTCCATATGAAAATCCTAAGTATGCTTTTGCCACTGTTATGGAACGTGGCCCAGTACACAATTTGACCGGTGCCACATATGTCATGCGTCAAACTTTTGATTGGATGCTTCAAAATACTCCAGAATATTTTAAGTAAATGTCAAATAGGAAATGTTTAATGAAGTATTGTAGAATTGCGATGTGAAGGCATTCTTTAAGAAAATAGTAATTATAATTCTTGGATCCCAAGTAAGGAGGTTACGGGCAAAGCACAATTTTAAAATAATTGGGGTTGTTGGTTCTATTGGGAAAACTTCAACGAAAATCGCAATTGCTAAAATACTTGAACAAGGGATGAGGGTGAATTATCAGGAAGGAAATTATAATGACATTGTGAGTGTCCCCTTGGTATTTTTTAGGGAAGAAATGCCATCTCCTATAGATATATTTTCTTGGCTTAAGATATTTATTTCGAACGAAATTAAAATCAATAGCAAATACCCATTTGATGCAGTAGTGCTAGAGCTTGGGACCGATGGTCCTGGTCAGATTGCGGAGTTTAGAAAGTATTTAGAACTTGATATTGCTGTGTTAACCGCAATTGCTCCAGAACATATGGAATTTTTTGCCTCTATTCAAGATGTCGCGGAGGAAGAATGGTCAGTTTCATTTTGGAGCAAGTTAGTTTTTGCAAACAAAGATCTCTCAAAAAATATTCCAGAAAACATAGACCACAAGAAAGTAATTTTTTATGGTAAAGATTTTGGGTCTGAATATAAGATAGATAATATTGTGAGAGGTGTAAAAGGTTTTTACTTTGAAATCATTCATAACGGAAAAAGAATATTCGATGCTACTTATGATGCAGTGTCTGAAGTACAGCTATATTCGGTGGCAGCAGCTTGTATAATTGGTCTAAAATTTTTTGTTGCACCAGATAAGATGAAAGAAACCCTGGAAAACTTTGAAAGTTTTCCAGGTAGAATGCAAAAACTACAGGGTGTAAAAAATTCTGTGATTATAGACGATACATACAATGCGAGCCCAGATGCAGTAAAAATTGCACTTGATACCTTGTATTCATATCCTGCAAGTCAACGTATCGCTATATTGGGCATGATGAATGAGCTCGGAGTCTCGTCTGAATCTGAACATAAAAAAATTGGTAAAATTTGTAATCCAAAACTACTGGATTTTGTTGTGACTATTGGCGAGGATGCAAATAAGTATTTAGCTCCTGCAGCAAGGGCTGCGCAGTGTACGGTTTATGAGGCAAAATCATCCAAGGAAGCCGGATTTATAGTTTTAGATAAACTCCGTGATCATGCAGTAATTTTGGCAAAAGGTTCACAAAATGGAGTATTTGCTGAAGAAGCACTCAAGCCCCTCTTATTAAGTTCTCAGGATTATGGAAGGCTTGTAAGACAGTCTCCAGAATGGTTAAAGAAAAAGGGTATATCACGCTAAAATCTTGATTGACTTTTGAGTCAAATAGCTTACAATACTGCAACACATTACTTTAATTTTTTTAAATGCAAGAAAAAGAATATTTGACAAAGGAGAAGCATCAAGCTCTTATTGAAGAACTTGAACACTTAAAGAAAGTTAAGCGCAAGGAAGTTGCGGAGCAACTTGAATATGCCAAATCTTTGGGGGATTTATCAGAAAATGCTGAATATCACGAAGCGAGAGATATGCAAGGTCTCGTTGAAGACAGAATTCAAAAAATAGAGTCGATGCTAAAAAACGCTACAATAGTGTCTTCTCATGGTCATGATCAGGTTTCTGTGGGGTCTGTGATCACAGTTGTTAAGTCCGGAAGTAAAGAAGAAAAAACTTATACAATAGTTGGTGGCGAAGAGTCGGATCTATCTGCCGCAAAAATATCTGTGCATTCACCATTTGGTGAAGCTACAATTGGTAAAAAGAAGGGGGACTCGTTTAGTTTTGAAGCACCTGTAGGAACTATCACATATAAAATAATTAGTATACAATAGTTATAAAGTTACAAGTTTCAAAGTTTGAAAGTACAACTTTTTAACTTGCGCTTTTAAAACTTTCAAACTTAAAATGGCCTCACTTGAAGAAATCAGAGAAGCTAGAATAAAAAAACTTGAACAGCTAAAAGCTCAGGGTATTAACCCGTATCCTGCGAAAGTACCACGAGACTTTACGATTTCCGAATTTAAACAGAGGTTTAATGATCTTGAAGCCTCAGAGAAAGAGATTTCCATTGCTGGCCGCATAATGATAATTCGAGGTCAAGGGGCGATACTTTTTGCAGTATTGTTTGACGGAACTGAAAAAGTCCAGGCAATATTTAAAAAGGACGAAATGCCAGAAGATGCTTTCTCGCTCTTTGTTGATACTGCCGATATCGGTGATTTTATTTCTGTCACAGGTGTATCTCAAAAAAGTAAAACTGGTGAAGAAAGTCTGTTTGTAAGAAGTTGGGCAATAGCTTCCAAATCATTACTTCCGCTGCCTGAAAAATGGGCTGGTCTAACAGATGTTGAAGAGAGATATCGTAAGCGATATTTGGATTTGTTAAACAATCAAGATCTTCGAGACTTACTTGTGAAAAAATCTAAATTTTGGGATGTTGCTAGAGCCTTTTTTAAGGAAAGAGGTTTTTTAGAGGTTGAAACGCCAACGTTGGAGTTGACTACGGGTGGTGCTGATGCTCGGCCATTTATTACTCACCACAATGATCTTGATATTGATGTTTATTTGCGAATTTCGGTGGGGGAGCTTTGGCAAAAAAGACTTATGGCTGCAGGATTTCCTAAAACTTTTGAAATAGGAAAAATTTATCGAAATGAAGGTTCTAGTCCAGAACATTTGCAAGAATTTACAAATTTAGAGTTCTATTGGGCTTATGCTGACTATAAAGACGGTATGCAATTAGTAAAAGAGCTTTACATAACTATTGCTAAGGAGGTTTTTGGTACTACACAGTTTATGACTAAAGGTCATACTTTTGATCTTTCTCATGAATGGAAGGAGGTAGATTATGCTGAGGAAATACGAAAACAAACAGGTCTAGATATAAATAGTGCCACTGATCACGAAATTGAATCTAAACTGAAAGAGTTAGATGTAAAATATGAGGGTGAAAATAGAGAGCGTTTGACTGATACTATTTGGAAATATTGTAGACGAAATATTTCTGGACCTGCGTTTTTGATAAATCATCCTGTTTTGGTTGCGCCTCTAGCAAAGAGACGGTCAGATGGTAAAACTGTGCAAATGTTTCAACCAATAATAGCTGGTAGTGAGGTGGGTCGCGGCTACTCAGAACTTAACGATCCTATAGACCAAGCAAAACGTTTTGAAGAGCAAGGCAGATTGCTTGAAGCTGGAGACGAAGAGGCAATGATGCCTGACCTAGAATTTGTTGAAATGTTAGAGCACGGTATGCCACCTACCTGTGGCTTTGGTTTTGGAGAAAGACTTTTTGCATTTCTTGCAGATACACCGCTTCGGGAACTCCAAACTTTTCCTCTTATGCGCCCAAGGGAGTAATAGAAAAAACTCAATTATTTTAAATTTGCGAAAATGATGAAGAAACGGCTGTGAGGCCGTTTTTGTGTTCTTATTCAGCCATATTTTAGAACTGAACAAAATTTAATTTTAATGAAAAAAGAAAATGTATTTATCCACACTTTTTGGTTAAAAGTGGTAGACATGGAATATTGAGTGGTATAAAATGGAATCAAGTGGGAAGAAGTGGTATGAAATCTTAATTCTAAGAATGGATCTATGCTTATTGGCGAGTATACACATACGATAGATGACAAAAACAGAGTGTCCTTGCCATCAAAGTTTAGATCGATTATTGGAAAAAAGATGGTCATAACGCCGGGTTTGGACCAGTGTCTGTTCGTTTTTAGTTCTGCTGAGTGGCAAAAGATAGCTTCAAAGCTTTCAGAAAATGCTTCGATGCTTTCTTCTGACATGAGAAGCTTCACCCGATATATGTTTGGTGGAGCGAGTGAGGTGGAAGTAGATTCAATTGGACGGATACTGGTGCCAGACTTTCTTCGAGAGCGTGCCGATTTGAAATCAAAAGTCGTAATGATTGGGGTCCAAAACCGCCTAGAAATATGGAACGAAAAGTCTTGGGACCAATACAAGAGACAGGTTGAAAAGCAAGCAGATGGTTTGGCAGAAAAGCTCTCGGGACTCGGCATTATGTAATAACTCACTTATATGGCCCACAAGTCAGTTCTTTTAAAAGAAACAATAGATGCACTTGATCTAAAGCCTGGGGAAACCTACCTAGATGCAACTGTTGGATCGGGAGGGCATATGGAAGAAGTTTGGAAGCGTTTTGGAAGCGCAGTCATAATAGCTGGAATTGATGCAGATGAGACTTCGCTTGAAATATCAAAACAAAGACTTTCTCTCCTAGGTGCCAAACCAAAGCTCACAATTCTAAATTTTAGAAAGATTGATGAGTGTCCAGCACTCCTTGAAATATCCAATCCAGACAAAATAATTTTTGATTTGGGGTGGAGTACTGATCAGTTCAACATTGACTCGGAAGGTGGCGAAAATGGCAGAGGGTTTAGTTTTTTAAAGGATGAACCACTGATCATGACGTTTTCGAAAAATATCACAGAGGGTGATGTCACAGCATATGATGTGGTGAATAGTTGGGAAGAGCAAAACCTTGCTGACGTAATATACGGTTTTGGTGAAGAAAAGTATTCAAGAAGAATAGCCAAAGCGATAGTAGAAAGAAGAAAGATAAAACCGATCGAGACATCTAAAGAGCTTGCAGAAATTATAAAAAATTCAGTCCCGGTTTTTTATAGATTTGGAAGAATACACCCCGCAACAAGAACATTTCAGGCTATCCGAATCGCTGTAAATGATGAACTGAGGGCACTACAGGAAGGTTTAGAAAATGCATTTAATATTTTAAAACCAGAGGGTCGGTTGGCAGTAATTTCTTTTCATAGCTTAGAAGATCGAATCGTTAAAAATTTTATTAAGTTAAAAGTTGAGAGTGAAATTGGCAAAATTCCCGAAAATTATTCAAGAAAACCAATATCGGCTTCTGATGAAGAATTAAAGGAAAATCCAAGATCTCGCAGTGCAAAATTAAGAGTAATTCAAAAAAAATGAGCACAGTAAAACAAATTTCAGAGGCAATAGCGTTGCATAAATACACAAATATTGTGCTTACTGGGCTAATTGCTATTTCAATTGCACTGTATATTTTCTTTGCAAATTCAGCAGTACGCACTCTTACTGTTCTTGAGCACTCTAAAGAAGATGTTCAAGTCTTAAACGTTGAAGTGAGCGAAAAGGAATCTTCGAGGTTGGCTTTGGAAAACGGCATGAGTATAGCAAAGGCAAAAAGTATGGGTTTTATTGAGGTAGACAATCAAACATTTCTAATTGCAATGCCTGAAAGCAAAGCTCTCTCTTACAGAAGGTAATAATGTTTGAACATAGCGGCCTAAATCAGTTATAATGCACTACTTAGCATTTGTATTTAAATATGTCTGGCCGTATTAGAGTTATATCATCATTAGTTTTGCTTGCAGCAATTGTGCTTGTGGTCAGACTTTACTTTGTACAAATTGTGCATGGGAAGTCTTTTGCTGGACAAGCAGATAGACAATATATAAACCAAAACACAGTCTCTTATGATAGGGGCGAAATATACTTTACATCGAAGGATGGCGAAACAGTTCCGGCTGCTATTTCACGCACAGGATATACCATATATATAAACCCAAAGATTGTTAACAATCCCAATGAGTTATATGAAAAATTAAATGCAGTCACTCCTATAGATAAGAATGAGTTTATGAAAAAAGCATCAAAAAAAGATGATGCAAGTGAGGAAGTTGTTCAACATTTAAATATCGAGACCGCAGATAAGATCAAAAAACTAAATTTATACGGTATTACACTTGCTAGTGATAAATGGCGTTACTATCCTGGTGGCAAGTTGGCCTCACAAACTATAGGGTTTGTTGCTTATAATGAAAATGAGCTCGCCGGAAGATATGGCCTGGAGAGATATTATGAAGACACATTAAAACGAGACCCCTCTAAAGCCTATACAAACTTTTTTGCTGAATTCTTTTCTAACGTAAAACAAACATTGGATAGTGATTCGCGTGAAGAGGGTAGTGTGGTGACTACTATCGAGCCTACAGTTCAGCTCTTTCTTGAAGATGAGTTAAAAAGCGTACGTGATGAATGGCAAAGCACTGCTGCGGGTGGTGTTGTACTGGACCCTGCAACTGGTGAGATTTTGGGTATTGCCTGGAATCCTGGATTTGATCCAAACAACTTTAAAGATGCTGACCCAAATACTTTTAAGAATCCAATAGTTGAAGGGGTTTATGAAATGGGTTCCATTATAAAACCTCTTACTATGGCTGCCGGGCTTGATGCAAATGTAATAACTCCAAAAAGCACTTATTTTGACGCAGGTTACCTTGTATTGAATGGAAAAAGGATATCAAACTATGATGGCAAAGGCAGAGGAGAAACAGATATGCAACAAATTTTGAGTCAATCACTCAATACCGGTGTGTCGTATATAGCACTTAAATTGGGAAATAAAAAATTTAGTGACTATATGAAAAGTTTTGGAATTGGGGCTGAGACTGGTATTGATTTACCAAACGAGGCTGTCGGCTTGATAAATAATCTTGATAGTACAAGAGATATTGAGATGGCAACTGCGTCATATGGACAAGGTATTGCGCTTACACCGATTGCTACAGTGCGGGCTCTTTCTGTTCTTGCAAACGGAGGGAAATTAGTTAATCCGCATTTAGTTAAAAAAATTGAATATGAAAGTGGTCTCACTCGAAGGTTATCATTCCCAGCTGGTAAACAGGTTATAAAAAAAGAAACAGCTGATACTGTCACAAATATGCTCACTAAAGTTGTTGATGAGGCGTTAAGAGGGGGAACTGCCAAAATTCCTGGATATAGTATTGCCGCAAAAACAGGCACAGCACAAATGACAGATGAAGGCAGACCAGGATATGTGGAAGGTAAATATTTGCACTCGTTTTTTGGCTATTTCCCAGCAAATAATCCTAAATTTTTAGTTTTTCTATTCCATATATACCCCAAAAATGTAAGATATGCTTCTGAAACACTCACTGACCCGTTCCTCCATATCACAAAATTCCTAATAAATTACTACCAATTGCCGCCAGATCGCCCGGAGGATGTAAATACTGTAAATGTGGTGTCAAGCTAATTATCCACAATAGGGCTTTACAAATAAAATAGAGTATGCTAAGATTGTACCAGAAAGGGTATTTGGAGGGGTTCATCCTCCTGATCCTCCAAATACCCAGGCTCTGGGGTACCACCTAGAGTCTGCAGATTGCGCCGGATAACACTTTTTTGTGTTCCGGCGCTTTTCATTTTAATACCAATAATTTGTTGTAATTTGAGGCAGTTTTATACAGAATTTGAGTTCCTATTTTAATTCGTATTTTATATAATATATCTATAATGGATCTAAGATACGCTATGAAAAAGACTAAATTTTTTGTTGCCTCATTTTTTATAATTTTACTTTTACCGATCGGTGCAAACGCTGCAGAATGCAACTTTACACGCGATTTGCAAGAAAACTCTGTTGGAGTTGATGTTAAATGTTTGCAGCAATATTTAAATAGTTCAGGATACATAATTTCTACAAGTGGTGCGGGCGCTCCAGGCAAGGAAACCACAACATTTTATGGTCTGACTAAAAAGGCAGTCATGAAATGGCAAAAGGAAAACGGTGTAAGTAGCACTGGATATTTTGGATCAGCGTCTAGGCAAAAGTATTTATCGCTTCTTTCAACTAACACATCATCAGGACAGCAAACTACACCTACACCTGTTCAAACAAATCTTTCAGCTGCTGCTATCCAAGCAAAGATAAGTGAAATTTTAGCCCAGGTTAGCAAACTTAAAGATCAGCGCGATAAACTTGCCACTGAGAAAAAAGATAATGAGTCAGAATCAAAAAATAGCATAACTGATGCCAAAAGTGCTCTAAGTAGTGCCCAGGCAAGAGTAGATGAAGCATATTCGAAAGGAAAATCAGTAGATAAGTCAAACGAATATTTGAAAGATGCAAATACCAAAATTAATGACGCCAATAAAGCATATAAAAATGCAAACTATGACCAGTCACTCAGTTTGTCGAGTGAAGCTTTTGACTTAATTGATAAAGCACTTGCACGAATAGGTGTCACTTTAGTTACCAGGGCTGAAGCAAAGCAGGAACTCGACGCGGCGAAAAATGCAATTAAAGCAGCTCAGGATAAAATAAACGTCGCTGAAGACCAGGGTAAATCTGTTGACGATTCAAATACAATCATAAGTAAGGCTGATGACAAATGGTCGCAGGCAAACGACGCTTATGATGATAAAAATTATGAGAGGACTATAAGTCTTTCAAACGAGGCTGATAGTTTGGCTGAAGATGCGATAGACGCGATAGGTGATTCAGATACAGCCGACGCTGAGAATGCTATTAATAAAGCTAGAACTGCACTAAATAATGCAAAAAATCTTTTAATCAGTAGTAGTTACGGTAATGTTGTTAGCTATTTATCGACAGCAAGGAGCAACATAAATGAGGCGAAAGGTTCGCTCGATAGTAAGTACGACGACGCACTCGACTACCTTTCAGAAGCTCGGGACTATGTTGATGATGCTGATGATTATTTTGATGACCAGGAATACGTAAACTCTCGAAATGCTGTAACTAATGCAATGAGTAAACTTGAAAAAGCAGTAGGGGAGCTATAAATTATAATTGTGATTTTTTAGTGGGTGTCTTTGGTATATATTCAGCTAGAGTCATTATTTCGTAATGCTATTTAAATTGTTTTAGTAAAATATTAATGACT
>CAYVXT010000070.1:0-1699 GCA_964455485.1 uncultured Candidatus Saccharibacteria bacterium | reverse complement strand
AGCAGATTAGACTATAGTAATAAAGTATGATAGTAGTTTTTGTTTTTTGGCAAACACAGTATACATTAACATGGGCGGCAATATTGACGACAGATAGCAAGTACAGCAAATACGAAATTACCCATGACGACAGACTCCTTTAAAATAACCATACATATGGTTTCAAGTCTTGATGGTATGATTGCCAAAAAAGACAATAGTATTTCCTGGTTTGAGACATCGGATAATTATGAGAAAGGAATTGCTGAACCTGATGCAGCGGAATTTCTTAAAACCATAGACTGTTATGTAATGGGTTCACGAACCTATGAACTTGCTTTCGAACTTTCAAAAACTTACGGTTGGGCTTATGGAGACGTGCCGACTATTGTTGTCACTCACAGAAGTCTTCCTATAGAGAGAAACAACATTGAAACCTATTCAGGCGACCTGGTCCAACTGGTGAATGAACGACTAAAGCCTAGGTACAAAAATGTTTGGGTGGTGGGCGGTGCAATGCTTGCCAAAGAATTTATTCGTCTGAAATTAGCAGATGAAATAAGACAATCGATATTGCCTATTATTTTAGGTGACGGAATGCCATTCTTTGATCACATCGGTCAGGAACATGCACTACATCTGAAAGAGGTGAACGCCTATAAAAGCGGTATGGTGGAATTACATTATGAAATAAGAAAAGAATGACTGCAAAAAAATCAAAACTGGCCGAAATAAAAACAAAGCAAAACTCCTCCAGCGTTGAGGATTTTATCAATTCCATCAAGGAGGAACAAAAACGGAAAGACAGTATTGCGATTTTGGAGATGATGAAAAAAGCAACAGGAGAGGATCCTAAAATGTGGGGCAGCTCAATTATCGGTTTCGGTAATAAAATCTACAAGAGCCCAACCAGTGGCAGAGAAGTTGAATGGCTCGTCATTGGGTTCTCCCCCCGTAAAGCAAATTTGGCCCTATACCTTACCATGAATATTAAGCAACATACTGATGCTCTTAAAAAATTAGGCAAGCACAAGACTGGTGTTGGTTGCCTTTATATAAATAGGTTGGAGGAAGTTGATGTGAAAGTGCTAAAAGGAATTATTGATGCATCGTTACATTCAAAGACGGTTTGAGTTTGATGGGGATGTATAATAAATTTCAGACGGTTGTGATGGAACAAAGAATTAGTGTGCTGACTATTGGTGCAAACGACCTTAGCGCAATGAAAATATTTTATGGTCAGGTTTTAGGTTGGAAAACAGTTGCCGAGAACAAAGACATCGCATTTTACCAACTCAATGGTTTGCTATTGAGTATTTGTGATCTGAAAATGCTTGCGGATTTTATCGGAGTAGATCCAAAAGGCGAAGGGTTTCGCGCCATAACAATTGGCTATAATGTTGACACAAAAGAAGAAGTACTAAATCTTTATGAAGGACTAAAAGACAAAGTAAAAATCCTGAAAGAGCCGACCGAACCACCCTTTGGCGGACTATTCTTTTACTTCACTGACATTGAAGGAAACATTATTGAGGTTGCTCAGAATCCATTTATTACGCTTGACAATATCAAGAACGCGATCGGACATCGGCCAATAGACGACCTGTAACCAATAGGTATACTTTATAGACTATGTTGTAGCGAAATGGGGCAAGGATAAAATACCTTTGTTGATTTCCTCCTATGTGGACATTGAAACTGTTTTAGGAGTATCTGAATC
>CAYVXT010000069.1:0-10561 GCA_964455485.1 uncultured Candidatus Saccharibacteria bacterium | reverse complement strand
TGGATATTTGTCGGTGTGGCGGTGCTTATGTGCATCGGCTTCATGGTGTGGGCATTGTCTGTCCTCTCCCACCAACCAACAAGAGGAGGTGCCGTTTCGAATCAGCCCGATAGCGGGTTGCATGTTTCCGAAAAGCGAAAGCGAATTGCTAAAACAATCATTGTAGTAGTATGTATCCTAACATTAGGTTCTGGATATGTACTGCTCGTGTGCATGAGGCTCATTCTAAACGAATTGGCGAAGAAAAACCTTCTGGTGACTTTCAGAACAGAAGGTGAGCACAAAGCAATCATGCGAGGCGAAACTTGTATTCGCTACGTTTCGCGAGTGGAAAATCACCGTATCGACCCAGACGGCTTTGATGTGTTCAAGGGCTCATTTGAGTCCTACGCATCATATCTTGCCAAAGCCAGAGAGTTTCGGCTTAGGGAAGATCCCTCTTTCGTTGAGAGGAAACTGAAGGTTGACGCAACCGGTAACCCTATCGTGGATAGAAATGGGTACTACCAACTGACCGAAAAACTGAAGTCCGAGATCGAATGTGCGAACTCTCCTTCGGTTTTTGAGGAAATCTTTGGTGTCGCATGGGTTGGGGTACAACCGTACAATGTCTTCGGGTACCGCTTCAGATGGCTGCAGTATGGCCAAGAAAAAACTCGAGAGGGGGAGAAACCTTCTGATAAAGTTGGAGTATCTGCCCGCGATGAGCAGGTATACTCTCTCTTCCACCGCTACCCGAGATACGCAATTACGATCAAAAACCTCGAAGTTTCAGCGGGTCAGCATCTAAAAAGACTCATGACCGACGAGAATGGGCAACTTGTAAGAGATAAAGTGAGAATTTCGATCACACTTGTGTTCGAAACAATTACTAAAAATCCGCAAAAAACCCTTTTTCGGACGGCGGCACTGTCATCTGCCGGTGACTGGCTACAGACAATAAACAGAGAGGTCTCCGATCGATTTACAGCCTGGCTCGGTACAGTAAGTTGGGACACTCTGACTGAAGACAAAACCTCCGTTGACTCCGTCCTAGAAAGCATAAGGAAAGAGATAAACGGGACTGATGAAAATGGCTTACCGATACTTAGAGCAGCCATTAGCTCAGTCAGAGACTACGGCCAAGAAATCATCCGAATTGCTATGGTTGAGCGAGACCTGCAAGACACCACTCTTCAGACCGCTCAAGAAGGTGTATTCAAAGCCGAGCAAGCTGCTCGGAGCGACAAAAAACGTGCTGAAGGTATACAAGCCCTAGCAGCAGCCCAAATAAAAGGCAAGGCGGAAGGACTACGAGAGATCGCGGCTATCGATGGCGGGGACGGAACCACGATGTATGTAGCAGAACAATTCGGAAAAATAGCCGTACTGTCAGTTGGGACTTCTGAAGGATCGATCCTTCAAATCCCAGAAAACGTTGTGGATCAGGCTCGCAAGAGAGCAAAGCAGGAGGAAGATCCCCAGGATCCTAAAAATTAGGGGTAATTCCCTCTATGGGGACCGGCGTATGTCGGTCCTTTTTTTATTTAATTACATTTAATTTTAATACCCATTAATATTGACAATATACTATTACGTATGATATAATTTAAATAGAGGTTCTATGAACATACTATACGCGATGGTTGGCACTATCCTAGGATTATCATTGCTGTTTTTCTTAGGATACATTGGGATGAAACTGTTCATGTCTCCTTCAACACCGAAGGGGAGTTCTAGTAATGTCGGGAGCAACGACAGATGGGATAGGTTGAAAAAGTCAAGCAAGTGGATCGGTGGTTTATTCAAGAACACCACCTTTCTGATCTTCATCTGCTTTGTCTGCGCATTAGCGCTAGTAAATTGGGCAATCTACGCGATTAGCCCTATCTTCTGGACTAGTTTTTGGTGTAGTACTGGCAAGTTTTGGGCTTCCAACGTCATAGTCCTGTTTGCCACGCTCCTACTCTTCGTCAAAGGAGAAGATAAGAAGCCCAACAAAGCAACACTGTTTTTTTCAAAGGTGCTTTTCGGTCTTGCTGGAGTCATATTTCTGTCATTTGTGCTTGATTATTCAAGAAATACAGAGTGGTTCAAAAACCACATAAGTAGTTCGAGCAGTAACAATGTTAATCAAGCATCTGCCGATACCCTCATGGAAATCGAACTTCGTGAGATTCGGATGGCGGAGTCTGGCGACCAGCACATCGACCCTAAGACGGGTGATCTAATCAAAAACCCTAGGTCATCCGCGAGGGGGGTGTACCAGTACATCGAAGCTCACTGGCCAATAGCGGAAAAGTTGGGTTACAAGCTCAACAGCCGCGAAGCCCAGGAAGGGTACGCACAGTGGAATTACAAAAACAACGGGCGTACCAAGATTTGGGAAAACGATCCTTACGGCAGCTATCGATGGATCACCAAGTTGATGTCCATGGGGTACGACCGCTGGGGTTCCGTTGACGCTAAAGTCATTGCACCAACTAAAGACGATGGCGACGGCTGGAGCGGTAAGGTTATTGTCCACAAAGGAATAAATTTTCAGATCAATCGGTGGACCGGACATTACATTGTACGCAGCAACAAAGGTACAGAGATTCGTGTTGATGAAAATTACACGAACCAAACGTTTCCCAAAGGAGAGGCGATCGAGTACCTGGAATTTAGATCATTAGCCGCGGAGCCGGTAGAAGTAAGCCTAACTTTTAGGCGCGGCAGCAGCCAATGACGGGGGGCACACGCTCCCCTTTTTGATACAAAAAATTTAAAATGGGGCTGATTAGCAAAAAAAGATTCCATCACACTGAAGACCAAAAGTATTTATTATTAGACGCAAAATCCCATAAACCGAAAACATTATGACAAGACCCAAAACACCATATCCGAGCGCTTTTTGATTTTCTTTTAGTTTAGAACCATCATCAGCCCTGTATATGAGCTGAATCACATAATAGAAGATATATATAGTTGAAACGATAAATCCCAAAAGGATGATGGGATTTAAAATAATATTTGCAAATTTAGTCAACAAAGTTTTTAACGCATCAGGCATATTCATATTTTACATCACTCAATACTGCTTTCAAGGGAAAACTGGATTTATACTCGTAGATTAAACTTTACATACAAACAAAAATCCCCTTAGTGATACTTAGGGGATTTTTGTTTAAATTTACTTATCGAGTTGGGCTTGGAACAAGAATGTTTACATTTGGAGCTCTTGTTTGCTCTATACCAAGATTTTGCTGGATGAAGTTTATGATACCCCATACTGAAACCATGACAAACAAAGCTATAATACCCCAAATCATGATGTCCTTACCTTTGCTCTTGTCTGCACTGAATATGTATAATGCAAGACCCCAGAAGAAGGCTAGAACCGCAAGTGTAAAGATTATAGGAACTGCAAGGTTGATTATTTGAGCCAATCCCCTAACCCAACCCTGTAAACCAGTCAACTCCTGTGCAAAAGAAACTACAGGAAGTGCTAAGAGCGATGCTGTTAATGCTATTTTTTTCATAATATTTTTCTACTTAATAATTAAACGACCATTTTTAATTTTATTCATAATATAACTTTTTACATCAAAACTCAATGAATAATCCACAGTTAATTGCAGTTGGATCCAAAACCTTCAATGTAGGTACAATCACCATCCCCATTTGTATTCCCCTTTGTTCCCCCACCTCCAATAGTAGGCACTTTCACCGTAGCCGAACTATTCAAACCCAGATTTTCATTTATAAACCTTATAATACCCCAAACTGAGGACATAACAAAAAGACCTGCGATTCCCCAAATCATTATTTTTCTACCTTCTGCCTTCTTTTCACCCACTTGCCATACAAATTTTGCAACGCCCAAAATGAAAAAAAGTACTGCCAAAGTGAAGGCAATAGGAATCAGGGTACCTTGGATTATTTCTAATGATTTTGCAAGCAATCCTCCCGTTTTAGTGAATTGTGCCGAAGCAAAAAGTGGAAGTATAAAAAGTCCTACTATAATATTTTTTTTCATATTGTTAATCAGGTGTTAGGGAACTAATTTAGTAGTAACAATTTCAACATCTCCTGTTTCTACATTTTGAATGTCTGGTAAATCAAGTTCCTTTCTTATAAATGTAACGATACCCCAAATAGTAGTGAGTACAAAGAGTGCCAAAATACCCCGCCACATAATGTCTTTACCTTCATTGCTTTTATCTCCCCTAGCAGCCGAACTAATGTATTGAGCAACCCCCCAAAAGAAATATAGAATACAAAGCGAAAATACTATTGGAATTAAGATTTTGTTAACAATATTTGAAACTGAATCAATATATTTGATTATACCCTCTTCTGCAAAAACAATTGAAGGAAATAAAAATATTGATAAAGTGATTATTTTTTTCATTTGAATTTTATTTGTGGTATTACAAGCCCATCACCAAAGCCGAGCTCGCTCTTCAAAAACGCTACTATGCCCCATATAGTCACTAATACAAAAAGTCCTATCACTCCCCAGATCAAAAGGTTTTTAGAATCAGAAGCATTTTTTTGTCCTGAAGCACGAATATATTTGGCGACACCCCACACAAAAGCAAGGAAGGCAACAGAGGCAAGAAGAGGTATCAACCTCTTGCCTATATCTATAAACATTACAACGTAATCAGTGAGACTCATATTATTGTCCTAGTTGGCTAACTGTAGCTTTTATGGCAGTGGCTATAGTCCACGCGCCTATCACCAATCCAGCTCCTATTAAGGTGTATTGTAAAGTATCTTTAGCCCGAGTTAACCGAGCCAAACTTCCTTGTGCCGTTACAAACAAAAACCCTGAATACATAATCATTATAAACGCAATCACTCCCCCTATTGGAAGCAAAATTTGTTTGACCAGGAGGTCTATTAGCTCTTCAATGGTATCAGCTTTAAAGGGATTATTAATTTTTATATCTATTTTGGTTGAATTAGATGATGGATTCCCCCCACTTGGTCCTGCAGGATTTCCACCAGAAGGTCCTGTAGGATTTCCTCCTGACGGACCTTGAGCATTTATAAAGAATGGTGAAAATATAATGACAAGCAAAGTCAGTGAAAGAATATTTTTTAAAATATATTTATAATTTTTCATATTATTGGCTAGATGTCTGCACTGGTATTGAACTTTTATAATCATCTTTAAGAATTATATTTAGTATTGTGGTCACAATAGCCCACGCGGCTAACATAACAACAAACCCTTTTACTACATTTACCAACATTTCCTTTGCTTGACTTTTTTTATCGGAAACAGCAGTAGTCATATACAAAAATCCAGCCCATGCAATCACACCTACAGATATTGGAACAGCAATAGTTATAAGGAAATTAATAACATTATTTATCAGTTGTAAAAAATCTTTATAGCCACATTCATTGGTACAAGGTATGAGATTGCTTGCAGCAGTATCAGCAAAAACGGTTGGCAAAAATGATGCAAACCCTAGTACGAAAACTACTAATAAAATTATTTTTATATTTTTCATGATCCTAATAGATTTGAAATTTCTCTGTTTGCTCGACTTACAGCTTCTGATGTTCTTGCTCTTCCGCTTGTAATTGATTCAATCATTGATTTGAATACTGCATCAGTTTCGGTTGGATTTGGGTCAAGCCACGCCCTTGAGCGGATTGCACTGTCATAAAATATGCTTGTATGTGGGTCATTCACACGTTTGGCAAGCAAATCTCTTCTTACTGGTGCTAAACCTAAGGTACTGCTTATAGCATCACCACCAACCGCACTTGAAAATATGCTTGCAAGAGAGAAAGCTGCGCTTGGGTTTTTAGACGCTTTTGCAATCGCAAAAGCATTAAATTTTGCAAAAGAAACATCTACACCCCCTTCTCTTGAAGTTGGGACCGCCGCTACATCAAAATTCAAGTTTGGATTTTTGACACTGATAAGTGGAGCTTCGCTAGCGAAACCAAAATATAGAGCCAAATCACCACTTAAAAAGTAGTCCGAAGAATTAGCAAGCGATCTATTCCAAGAATATGAGCTTTTGGCAGGATTACTAAATTCGGTATAAAAATTAACAGCTGCTTCTGAAGGGGAACTTGGGCGACCAAAATTTTCGGTCATAACACTAGTCACTCGACTCCCTTGCCAAGAAGTTAGTGGGTTCCCTGCTTGAAGTACTAAGTTTGAAATAATGGCTTTAGCATTTGTAATATTGGCATACTCACCAAATGCTACGGCACTAGTATTGATATTGAGCGCCCCGTCCTTTTTAGAAATAAGAGATGCGATATTATAAAATTCATCCCAATATTTTGGAGGTGTGGTGAGTCGTGCATTGGTAAAAAGTGTTCGGTTCCAATACATCACAAGAGGATCTTCATATACAGGCAAACCCAATATGCCTTCTGGAGACATGTAAATCTCGGCACCCTCAATGAAAGAGTCTTTGAACTGACGTTGAGTAAAGACGTCATATGGTATTGGAAAAATCTTATTTCGATGTGTGATGATTTTATCAGAAGGTAGCATAAAAAGATCTGGGCCATTCCCAGCAGCTAATGCTTCTATAAAATCTTTATCAAAATTTTCAGTATTCTTTTCGGTATAAACTACTTTAAATTGTTTACCACCAGAAATACCGGCAGATGTAAGAATCCTCTCAAATTGTACTGATGGTATAGTGCCCCACACATTTACAGTGGCCACATCAACAGAGCTACCACGATAAGCAGAAAAGATAACGAGTCCAAAAACCACAAGCACCCCAAAACCTATAAGTATCGCCAACTGAAATTTGCTCATACTCACATTATATTCAAAAATGCGCCGGAGCGCACTCTTAAATGTGAATATTTATATATTTTACAAACAAATGAAAGATGCGATACTGTCCCCTTCGTGCAATTTCATAATTCTAACCCCTTGAGTTGATCTTCCGAGAGAAGGAATTTCAGAAAGTCCTAAACGTATTACTTGGCTTTTTTTAGACATTGCGACCGCCTCTTCCTCTTCTCCGGTTACCACCGCTGAGGCTATGATTTCTCCGGTCTTTGCAGTCACATTGCTTGTTTTTATACCAGAACCTCCCCTTCCTTGGATTTTATATTCATCAATTGGAGTCATTTTACCGTATCCATTTGCACCCATTGTTAGTAGTGATGCTGTTTTTTCAGAATTTTTAGGCACCGCATGAGCACCGATCACCCTATCACCTTTACCTATTTTTATAGCTCTGACACCTGCTGCAGTGCGCCCCATCTCTCGAACGTCGCCTTCTTTAAAGCGTATTGATTGGCCTTTTGCGGTCACCACAACACATGAATCCCCTTTATCAACCTGAGATACTGAGATTAGCTTATCACCAGGAGAAAGTTTGATAGCGATAATACCGCTCGCCCGAACATCATGGAAGCTTGCAGCAGAAACTTTTTTGCTAGTACCCTCTTCAGTCACCATCAACAATGAAATATTTTTATTATCTTTCACTTCTTTAGACATAGGCAAAATAGATGTCACTTTTTCACCTTCAGAAAGTGAAATGAAATTCATAATTGATTTGCCTCTAGTAGCTCTTTTACCTTCAGGCAATTCATACATTTTTATCTGGTACGCTTTGCCACGATCAGTAAAGAAAAGAAGGTCGGAATGAGTACTAGCTGTAAGGAAGTTTGTAACAAAATCTTCTTCTTTTGTATCTAGGTCAACCACACCCACTCCTCCTCTTTTTTGTTTACGATATTCGTCCGGGTGAGTTCGCTTTACATATCCACCTTGAGTCAAAATAAGTGTATTTTCTTCGTCAGCAATCAAATCTTCCATTGAAAGTACTTTCACGCCACCCTTAACAACTTTTGTTCTCCTATCGTCTCCGAATTTTTCTGATATTTCTGCAAGTTCCTTCTTAATTATTGCGATTATCTTTCTAGGATTAGCGAGAATGTCTTTTAATTCTTTTATAAGTGCCTGCACAGCATTAAGCTCATCCTCAATTTTCTTCCTTTCAAGACCTGCGAGTTTTTGAAGACGCATTTCCAAAATTGCGTTTGCTTGGATCTCGCTAAACTTGAATTCTTTCATCAAGTTTACACGGGCAGTATCAACATCCTTCGACTTTTTGATTATTTTTATTATCTCATCTATGTGATCAAGAGCTTTTTTCAGGCCGAGCAAAATATGCTCCCTTGCTTCTGCTTCACGAAGATCAAACTCAGTCCTTCTTCTTACCACTATCTGCCTATGTTTTACGAACTCCTCCAATATACCTTTGAGAGCCAAAGTTTGAGGAACCCCATCAACAAGAGCAACTAAGTTTAAGTGAAAAGTTTCTTCAAGTTGAGTATGTTTGTAAAGGAAATTTAAAACTTTTTGTGGATAGCTCCCTGATTTCAGATCTATAACCACTCTTATATCTTTTGTTGATTCATCTCTAATCGCCTTAACTCCTTCAAGTTTTTTATCACGTACTAACTCCGCAACCTTTTCGATTAGTTGTGCTTTATTTACTCTATACGGGATTGATGTAATTATGATTTGCGAAGTATTTTTATCTTCTACAATTTCAGCCACACCTCTGGTAACTATCCCGCCACGGCCGGTAGAGTAAGCATGTTTTATATCTTGAGCATTAAAAATGACTCCTCCAAGTGGAAAATCAGGGCCTTGTATAAATTGCAAAAGCTCTTCTGTAGTCGCGTCTTTGTTGTCCATTAAGTAAACAGTAGCGTCTACCACCTCTCGCAAATTGTGTGGAGGAACGTTTGTAGCCATACCAACCGCAATACCCAATGTACCGTTTAATAAAAGCTGGGGTACTGCAGCGGGTAGTACAACCGGCTCCTTTTTTGTTGCATCATAGTTTGACTTCCAATCGACAGTTTCTTTATTTATATCTCGAAGCATTTCGCCGGCAAGTTTGCTCATCTTTGCTTCGGTGTACCTCATAGCTGCTTGACTATCACCATCCACAGAACCAAAGTTTCCCTGACCGATAATAAGCGGGTATCGTATCGCAAAATCTTGCGCCATTTTTACCATAGCTTCATATGCTGCCGCATCGCCATGCGGATGATAATTACCCAAAACTTCTCCAACTACCGCGGCTGACTTTCGAGTTTTAGCACTAGCTGAAAGCCCCATTACATGCATCGCATATAGTATGCGTCTGTGCACAGGTTTTAAGCCATCACGTACATCAGGGAGGGCTCTGTCCATAATCACCGACATAGCATAGTCGATGAAAGACTTTTTCATTTCAGTCACTATAGAGTGCTTTATTACTCCAGTGACTTGAGCGCCATTTTCTTCGTTGTTTTCTTCCTTTTTTTGCTCTTTTCTAGCCATTTATGAAGGTAATAATAGCAAAATTAGGCCCAAAAATCAACTCAGTAATAGTGTTGTAATTTTACTTTCTTTCGTAGACATCTATACCAGTAACAAAAGGTACGATTACAGCAGAGACAGAAGAAACTGCTTCGTTATATTTTTTATGAATTTCTTGAAATGCTGCTTTAAAGGCTTCTTTTGTATTAGATATAGGAGAGGAAGCTTCACTGGCCGCAGCCACTGTAGCAGACTGTTCGGCAATTTGCCTTTTTACAATAGGTTCATTGTGATTTATTGTTATAAACCCACGATAAAAAGCAAACCCCACGAGGATAAATACTGACATAGTCACAGATAAACCGAGTGCCCACTTCTCACGGTGTGATTCCTCTCGCTCCATTATTGATTTGTATTTTTTGATTAACATCAAAAATTTTATTTAATTTTGACTCAAAACCACTATTTCTCCCTCTTTGCCTTCAAGGTCTTTCTTTTTTATTGTTAGTTTATCTGTAGGTTTTATGCTTTCACCTCCAGCCTCCTTCAAAAAGGCTTTCAGAGAAGCATCAGAATAATTCATAGGAATAATTATAGAAGGTTCTAGTGAGACTGCAAATTTATAAGCATCTGCCGGACTAAGCACTCCATCACCTCCTATTGGCACAAACAAAATGTCTACTCCATCAATCGCCTCTTTGGCTTCACTTGGTATATTTGATTCACCGAGTGCTCCCAAAAAACACAGATTCATATTTTCCAAATTGACTGTATATATAGTATTCAATCTTTCTACACCCCCGTATCTAGACTTACTCTGCAGACCTTTAACAAAAACTCCTTGAATTTCGTATTCGCCTGGACCACTTACCACAAAAGCTTCTTTTTCACCCCTACTTGCCTGAGCAGCACCATTCATATCTGGATGGTTTAGCGAGATCAAAGCTATATCTGCTCCAAAACTGCTTGATTTAAGCTTAGACTCTTTTGAAATAGGATCAAAAGAAAGAATAGTATCGCCAAACTGAACTTTGAAGGATTGTGCTCCTTGGTATGAGATTATCATCCCGTTAGAAATTAAGTATTTTTACTTTTCGATTAAATATTGTCACGACTATCCCGTTTTATATTTCTAACGGGATCATGAGCGTATTTTAGCATATTTAGAGCAAAGTGGAAGGTAAGTTGATATATATAGATTTTATTATTCTGCTTCAATTGGTTCATCACCTTTTCCCAAACCTTCTCCATTTTCGTTAGAATTTAAAATATTCCCCA
>CAYVXT010000068.1:0-23865 GCA_964455485.1 uncultured Candidatus Saccharibacteria bacterium | reverse complement strand
CTTGGTACTACTTGCGATATATCGACCAGAACAATGATAAAGCTTTGGTAGATAAGGATAAGGAAAAATATTGGTCGCCTGTTGATGTTTATGTTGGTGGCGCTGAGCACGCTACAAGACATCTTATATATGCTAGATTTTGGCATAAATTTTTGTTTGATATCGGTGTTGTGAATTATAAGGAACCCTTTACTCGCTTATACAATGTGGGGCTTATTCTCGCTAGCGATGGCAGAAAAATGAGTAAACGTTATGGAAATGTTGTAAACCCTGACGATATAGTTGAAACATGGGGAGCTGACACATTGAGGATGTACGAAATGTTTATGGGTCCGTTTAATCAAGAAATCGCTTGGAGTACTGACAATATGATTGGTCCGAGAAGATTTTTAGAAAGGGTATGGAAAATAAGTTCAAAAGTTCAGAAAAGCGCAAGTTTAGAAAGTAAGGAAGAATCTTCAAACCTGGAAACTTTCAAACTTTCTAACTTACTTCACAAAACAATAAAAAAAGTTTCCGAAGATATTGAGCAGTTTAAATTTAACACTGCTATTTCTACTATGATGATTTTTATAAATCAGTTGGAAAGTGAAAAAGCGCAAGTTGGAAAGGAAAATCTAGAGACTTTTTTGAAGTTGTTGGCGCCGTTTGCACCGCACATGACTGAAGAAATTTGGTCCCAAATGGGGCATCAAACTTCTATACATCTTGAACCTTGGCCGGAGTACGATGCTACAAAAATCGTTGAAGAAAAAGCAACAATAGTAGTACAAATCAATGGAAAAATAAGAGCTCAATTTGAATCAGAAAGCGAAATAAATGAGGAAAAAGCCAAAGAAATTGCTCTCCAAATGCCAGAAGTCAAGAAGTGGATAAATGGTCAAGAAATAAAGAAAGTGATTTTCGTACCCCGAAAAATCCTTAATTTAGTGGTTTAAATCGCCATTTGACAAAAAAATTGACTATGATATCGTTAAGACATATTAAATGTGGTATAATAATATTGTATAATAATTAATCAAATCTTATGAAGAAAGAAGCCGCTCAAAACAAGACATTCACACTCACTTTCAATTCAAAACAAGTGGTCAAAAGGTTACTAAACTCTTTGCCAGATCGAGCACAGGACGTGATCACTGGCAGGTTTGGTTTAAACCAAAATGGTGATGAAATGACTCTTGAGGCGATCGGCAAGAAGTACGGTATCACCCGTGAGAGAGTTAGACAGATTGAAAATTATGCAATAAACCACATAAGAAAATCTGACGCCTATACAAAGGAAAGGCCAGTTTTCGATGAACTCAAGGAAACAATCAACAAAATGGGAGGTGTGATATCTGAAACCGATCTTTTGGACATGCTGGGAAAAGATATAAGTTCAAAAAAACACATTCATTTTTTGCTTGTAGTCGGTGATGATTTTAGCAAAATAAAAGAGGACCCTGATTTCGAACACAGATGGCATATCGATAAAAACCTTTCTGATAGGATACATGAAGCATTGCACAAACTATATGCAAGGCTTGGTGATGATGAAATAATTCCAGAATCAGAAATGATATCTGCATTTTTGGAGCACCTTAAAGATGTTTCTGATGATTATAAAAAGGATGAGATTCTTACTAGGTGGCTAAATATTTCAAAAAATATTTCTAAAAACCCTCTCGGTGAATGGGGTAAATCAAAATCTTCAAATATTAGAACAAAGGGTGTTAGAGATTATGCTTACCTTATTCTACGAAGACATGGTTCACCTATACACTTCCGAGAAGTTGCTAAATTAATCGGAGAAGTTTTCAAAAAGAAGGCTCATGTTGCTACTACCCACAACGAACTTATCAAAGATCCTCGATTTGTGCTTGTGGGTCGCGGTCTTTATGCTCTAAAAGAATGGGGTTATTCAACAGGAGTAGTGAGGGATGTGATAACTGACATATTAAAAAAGAACGGGCCACTTTCAAAAGAAGATGTATTGGAAAAAGTAATGAAAGAAAGGTACGTAAAGCCAAACACAGTAATGGTAAACTTGCAGAATCCAAAATACTTTAAAAAGAATAAACAAGGACTATACGTAGCAGCTTAATAAAAACAAAAAGGCGCCCCGATAATCATCGGGGCGCCTTTTTCAACTTCATAACTTAAGTTATAATTATTTTATGCAATTGTTTTTTGCCCTAGATACTATCCAGTATTTAAAAATTACATTCCATTACTTATATTTGGCGATGCCGATTTGGCTGCCTGCGATGTTTATATGGATTTTATTTAACGCGTGGATAAGATATCGTAGAAATAAATATTGGGCTGGGCTCGGATATATACTACTTGAAGTTAAATTACCGCAAGAAATAATGAAGACTCCAATGGCAATGGAAGTCGTTCTCCAGGCGCTCTTTCAAGGAGGTGGCGAAGGTACGTGGATAGATCGTATTTGGAACGGCAAAACTCGGGATTGGTTTTCTTTGGAAATTGTTTCAACTGAAGGAAAAATACATTTTTATATCTGGACAAGACCAAAGCACAAGAACGTGATTGAATCTCAAATATATTCTCAGTATCCAAATATTGAAGTGTACCAAGTGGATGACTATGTGTTACCTCACTATTATGTGCCAGGAAAAAATGACATATGGGCTGCAGATTTTATTTTGACTAAAGCCGACCCTTACCCTATAAAAACATATATTGATTACGGTCTAGACAATCCTGATAGGAAGGAAGAAACAAAAACTGATCCTATTACTCCGTTAATAGAATTTATGGGTACCATTGGCCAAGGTGAGCACATCTGGGTACAAATATTGATCCGAGCACACAAAAAGCGTCGAATACTAGATTTGTTTGATGAAAAAGAAGATGCGTGGGCGGATGAAGCAAAAAGTGAAATTAAAAAAATTAGAGAGAGTGCAAAAGAAGGGGGACCTTTAACTAAGGGTGATACCGAAAAAATGGCTTCACTTGAGCGCAGCATCAGTAAAGCTCCGTTCGATTGTGGTATAAGGGCAATATATTTTGGAGACAAGGATCATTACAAAGGAGGCACGGTTAGCGGTATTACTGGTGGTTGGAAGCAATTTGGATCTTTAAACTTAAACGGCTTTAAACCTAAAGGTTGGATGACTAGTTTTGAATACCCATGGCAAGAGTGGGGTGGTGCTAAGGAAAAGTTGAAGCCTATTGTACTTGAAGAATATAAACTCCGCCGATATTTCTACTCCCCATACCAAGGCAAAGATTATTATAGTAAACCATTTGTATTAAATACCGAGGAGTTAGCAACGATTTTCCACTTCCCAGGTTCGGTACTTAGAACACCAACATTTGGCAGAGTGCCATCAAAGAAATCAGAAGCGCCTGCAAACCTGCCAATATGATGTATCTCAAATCTAAAATCTCAAATCTTAAAAGTAAGTTTGTTCACATGATTCATCCGAGTGGTGTATCAAAACTTTGGCATAAACTCAAGGATGAAGTGGAAAATTTGAGAGTGTTAATCGGCACTCACCCTAAAGTCATTGTTTGGCGACTACATATTTTTGGATGGTCACCTATATTGTCTAAACATATATTAAATATTGTTGCTACTTTTCTAATTCTCGCCTCATTTTTATCTAGCTTCTATATTTTTAGTTGGCGAGCACCAAGACCATTCCCGGATCATGTATTGATTACGGTAGAGAGAGGTGAGCCACTTCAACAAATAATCCAATCATTTGAAGAGAATGGAGTAGTAAGGTCTAAACTATGGCTGAGGTTTTTTGTCACTCTCTTTGGGGGTCAAAATCGTGTTATTGCTGGTGATTATTATTTTCCAAATCCTAAAAGTGTGATCAGTGTGGCGTGGATGCTTCATAAAGGGGAGTTTGGTTTGATACCATTTAAAGTTACTATTCCTGAAGGTCTTTCTTCGTATGAGATAGCTGATATGTTAAAAAAAGAGTTACCCGCTTTTGATGAAAATGATTTTCTTTCTCAAGTTGATAAAGGAAAATACGAAGGATATCTTTTCCCTGATACATACTTCTTTATGCCAAACACTAAAGCAAGCGATGTGATACTCACAATGCGCGAAAATTTTGCAAGGCAAATAGCCCAGTATCAAGGAGATATTGAAAAGTTCCAAAAACCCCTTGATGAGGTTGTGATAATGGCTTCTATTATTGAAGATGAGGCAAATAAATCTATCGAAACTAAACGCGTTGTATCAGGAATTTTGTGGAAACGTATACGGATGGATATGCCTATGCAAGTTGATGCTCCATTTAAATATTATAATGGCAAGCATTCGTTTACTTTAACCAAAGATGATTTGCAGGAAGATCACCCCTACAACACTTATGTAAATAAAGGTTTGCCTCCGACTGCTATTGCAAATCCAGGGATTGATTCTATCAGAGCAGCTATTACACCTACACCGACTGATTATTTGTATTTTCTTTCCGATCGGTCCGGTAATATGCATTATGCAAAAGATTTTGACGGGCATAAGAGGAATAGGGAGTTGTATATAAATTGATGCGACACTAATACACCAATTCACACGAATGTTACGAATGAAAAGCCAGGGTCCGCGAGCGGACCCTGGATAGTTTGATGCCTCCGTTTTAGCCCGGTATTGGAGCATTAAAACTAAGATAATTAAAAAGGTCTTGGATTTGCACCGGCTCATCGTTAACTTTGAAACCGGTGATGCGTTCGTATTGGTTAAGTAAAAAGTGTACTCGCACCACCGTGATTTCTTTGCCCATAGGGTCAATGATTTTGGCCACAATGTAGGCAGGTGAGCCACCGAGATGCCCATCGTTCTCAAAGGAAATATGGTAGCCGTTAAAGTCGTGGCGAAGGACCGGCGCGTCCAGTATAACCTGGTTCATACCTTGCTGAAGCACGGTCATAACCTCAGAAAAAATCCGAAAATTTCTAGGATTTTTTCCTAAATTAAGTATTGAAACGACTTTCATTGATTTTTCTCCTTTTGTATAATAACATATCAATACATGAAAAGTCAAGATAAAAAAAAGGCTAGCCCTGAGCGTAGTCGAAGGGTTTTCGTCGGGCTATCGGGGGGAGTGGACTCGGCTGTTTCGGCTGCACTGCTCAAAAAGGAAGGTTACGATGTGACCGGAGTTTTTATAAAAGCTTGGAATCCTCCAGGATTTGTTTGTACGTGGAAGGAAGACAGGAGGAGCGCTATGCGCGCTGCGGCTGTTTTAGACATACCATTTGTCACTCTGGATTTGGAGAATGAATATAAAAAAGAAGTGGTGGATTATATGATAGATGAATATAAAAAGGGGAGGACTCCAAACCCTGATGTGATGTGCAATAAAGAAATAAAGTTTGGACACTTCTTAAAGTTTGCTCTCAAAAATGGTGCTGACTTTGTGGCGACGGGACACTACGCCAGAGTGTCGCATACAACGCTGTCCAGAAAAGCTTCTCTTACAAAAGTTCTCGGGTCGCCTGTTGCACGGCTCAACCAGACTTTTGCCGAGAACTTTTCTGGACAGCTACTTGAAGGCGCCGACAAAAATAAGGATCAGTCATATTTTTTATGGACCCTAACTCAAGATCATCTCAAACATACCCTTTTCCCAATTGGTCATTTACAAAAAAGTGAGGTGCGAAAACTGGCAGACAAATTTGGCCTCCCTCAAGCTACAAGGAAGGACAGCCAAGGTCTTTGCTTTTTAGGTAAAATTGATATGAAAGAATTTCTCTCTCACTATATTGAGTCTAAAAAGGGCGACGTGCTAAATATACAAGGTGAAGTGATAGGTGAACATAATGGAGCAATCTTTTTCACCCTTGGTGAAAGGCATGGTTTTAAAATAACCAAAAAAACATCTGACGACAGGCCAATGTATGTGGTAGGAAAGGATATTGAGAGAAATACAATAGTTGTTACATCAGATTTTCCTTCAAAAACTATCTCTCGAAAAGTCCTCGGGTCTCCTCGTCCTGCTCTGTATACTCATCCGCAGGCGAGGCCAGACATTTTCTCGAGACAGTTTTCTCAGAAAATCTTTAAACTTCAAAACCTAAACCTTAATTCAGAAATACGAAATGAAAAACTAAGTTGCCGATATCGCTACAGGCAGGAAAAGATTTCATGTGAGCTTAATGGGGACGTTGTTATTTTCAAGGAGCCGCAGCCTACAGCTGCTCCTGGGCAGTCGATTGTATTCTACGATGGGGAAAAATGTTTAGGCGGAGGAATTATTAAGTAAATTCCTCGCATGAGCGTCAATTATATTCTCTTGGTGGCGAGGTGATTATGAGTGCCGTATAATGCTCTCATGAGCAATCAAGTTTTTATCGTCAAAGCGACGGGTGAGAGGGAAGAGTTTAATCCCGAAAAATTAAAAAACTCATTGGAGCGTGCAGGGGCTATGGAATCAGTCATTGAGGAAATAGTTTCGCATATAAAGGCTGAAATAAACGACGGTATGAGCACAAAAGAAATTTACCGTCATGCTTTTGAACTTTTAAGCCGAAAGCAAAAAAAAGCTGCCGCCAAATACTCTTTAAGGAAAGCCATTATGGAGTTAGGTCCTACAGGGTTTCCTTTCGAACAGTTTGTAGCACAAATTTTCGCAGCAAAAGGCTATCAAGTGACCAATGATTTTATTGCAAAAGGTGAATGTGCTCTACATGAAATAGATGTAACTGCATGGAACGAAAACAAACTTATTTTTGTGGAAGCCAAATTTCACAATGAGCTTGGTATCAAATCTGATCTAAAAGTAGCTTTATATGTGAAAGCAAGGTGGGATGATTTACAAAATCAGGAATTTGAAGGTTTTGGACATAAGCGTAAGATGGATGAAGGTTGGCTTCTTACTAACACAAAATTTTCTTCCGCTGCAATAGAATATGGAAAGTGTAGAAACATGAAAATGGTTGGATGGAATTATCCTAATAAAAGCAATTTGCAAGATTTGATTGCTGATGCGGGCTTACATCCCATCACCTGCTTAGAGTCTATTACTCCAAGTGATGAAAGGGTGCTTATGCAAAGTGGTATTGTGCTTTGCAAACAGGCCTTAGAAAATAAAGATATGTTGGAGCAAGTAGGACTTAATAAGGAAAAGATTGCGAGCATGATAGAAGAAATTAATTTGATTCAAAACGATTAAAAATGGCAGAATTTTTTAAGGAAAAAAAGCCGGGGATTAGGAGTAAAGATTGGAATTTTGGTGGAAGCAAATGGCGACTGTCCCGATCAAAGATTGATTTATTTATGGAGTGCCCTCGCTGCTTTTATATTGATAATAAATTGGGAGTGGCGAGACCTCGTGGTCCAGCATTTACTTTAAATATTGCAGTTGATGAGCTTTTAAAAAAAGAGTTTGACCTTCATCGTAAGCAAAAAACTCCACACCCTCTTATGGATTCTTATGGAATAGATGCTGTGCCATTCGACAGTAAGGAAATGGAAGTCTGGCGGGATAACTTTAAGGGTATAGAATTTTTACACAAAGATTCAGGAATGTTTATTTGTGGTGCAGTAGACGATATTTGGGTAAATAAACAAAACGAGCTTATAGTTGTTGATTATAAAGCAACATCAAAAGATGCTGCAGTGAAAGAGTTGTCGGATACTAAATGGGAAAATCAGTACAAGCGCCAAATGGATATTTATATGTGGCTTTTGAAAAATAATGGGTTTAAGGTCTCTAATACTGGGTATTTCGTTTATGTAAATGGAAGAAAAGATAGGGATGCGTTTGATGGAAAGCTTGAATTCGATGTCACTCTGATACCTTATGAAGGAAACAGTGATTGGGTTCACGGTAAGATAATGGAGATAAGAAAGTGTTTAAGCTCAACAATGCCTCCACATTCTCCTGATTGCGAATTTTGTATGTATCGCAAATTTGTAGAAGAAGTTTCGAAATAAAATGAAAATAACATTCAAACAAAAAGTTTTTGATGTAGTAAAAAAGATTCCAAAAGGGAAGACTTTAACATACAAGGAGGTTGCAAAAAAAGCTGGAAGCCCAAACGCTTATCGGGCAGTTGGCAATATTTTGCGTACAAACTTTGACCCAAAAATCCCTTGCCATCGTGTAGTGGGCTCCGACGGTAAAATGCACGGCTACAATCGTGGCGGCACTGAAGCAAAATTAAAAATCCTAAAAAAAGAAAGGGCTCTAATTTAATAACTCATTCCTAAATCATTCCATTACTACAAGGGAAGGGACTTTTGGGAAACCCTCTCTTGTTGTAAGAGAGGGTAGGGTGAGTTATTATTTCTGCATGTCCCAATCTATAGAAGAAAGAAAAGAGTTGATGAGGCAAATTAGGGACGAGGTGGTGGGGCTCAAGGCAAGCCCTCTTTATAAATTTCGTATTGAAAATAAAAATTTGCCGGTGATAGGTGAGGGAAGCCACTTTTCAAAAATAATGTTTATTGGGGAAGCGCCTGGTAGAAATGAGGCCAAAACCGGCAGACCTTTTTGTGGTAGGGCGGGGCAGGTGCTTGATGAGCTTTTGCTTTCAGCGGATATAAAAAGAGAAGATATTTACATAACAAATATTGTAAAGGACAGACCTCCTCAAAATAGGGATCCTCTTCCAGAAGAAATAAAAATATACGGGCCGTTTTTGGACAGGCAAATTGAAATAATAAAACCGAAAGTCATAGCCACTTTGGGGCGCTATGCTATGGGCTATGTCATGCCACTTTTTGATCTGTCACTTGAAATGGAGCCGATTGGTAAAGCTCACGGCAAGACTTATGAAGCGGAGGCGAGCTATGGCAAAATCAAAATCATTCCTCTTTATCATCCCGCTGTCGCAGTTTACAACTCTCACACAAAAGACACTCTCAAAAAAGATTTTGAAGTTTTGAAAGAAATTTGATTCTTCTTTCGGCTCAAGTTTTGTAGTCCACGGATATTCTTCTGCTGAAAAATTCCTCGTGCTCGCTTCAGTCAAGCTCGCAAGGGACTCCAAAACTTATGCCTCAATAAGTCTCAAATTTCAAACTTGTATTTTGTAATAAAAACGATACTCTTATTGCATGAATTACAAAACTGAGTGGGATTTGAGTCATATTTATAAAGGAGATGTCAGAAAGGCGGTTGCCAAGGATTTGGCGACCATAAAGAAAAACCACCTAACTTTTGCAAAAAAGTACAGGAAAGATAAAAAGCATCTCAAAAACTCAAAAGCATTAGCGAAAGCCATAGAAGAATTTGAAAAACTAGGTGCAAATGCAGCCAACTCAAGACCTTATGCCTACTACGCATATCGCAAAAGTTTGAATGCACAGGACAATGAAGCTCAAGCAGAAATCGCAAAGCTCTCAAACTTTTTTGCAAACCTAGAAAACCAAATTGAATTTTTTGTGCTTGAGATAGGGAAAATACCTAAAGATTTACAAACTAAATTTTTTAAATCAAAAGAGCTCCAGCCTTTCAAATATTTTCTAACCAAACTTTTCGAAAATGCTAAATTCCATCTTTCAGAAGCTGAAGAAAAAATAATGAATTTGAAAAGCACACCCGCTCATGGGATGTGGGTGTCTGGATTTTCCAGGCTTTTAAACAAGCAAATGGTTAACTTCAATGGAGTTGAAATGCCCATTTCAGAAGCTGGGTCTAAAATTTCAACCCTTCCAACAAAAGAAAGAAGGGCGTTGCACAAGGAGGTGATGAGGGTATATGAGAGTGTTGCTGATTTTGCTGAGAGTGAAATAAATGCCATTGTTACAAACAAAAAAATAGGGGACGAGCTTAGGGGTTTTAAAACTCAATATGAAGCTACAGTTAGAGGTTATGAAAATGATTTGAAAACAGTGAAAGAGCTCGTGGAAGCTGTGACCAAAAATTTTGGCATTGCTCACAGATTTTTCAAAATAAAATCTGAGATGTTGGGTGAAAAAAACCTTACATATGCTGACCGGGCCGCAAAAGTTGGTACCGCTGAGGTAAAAATTAATTTTGACGAAGCCAAAGAGAGGGTGATAAGGACGTTCAATGAAGCAGATCTAGAATTTGGAAAGTATGTAGAAGAGATGCTACAGAAGGGGCAAGTTGATGTGTACCCAAGGAAAGGTAAATCAAGCGGAGCTTTTTGTTCGTCATGGTATGGTTTGCCTACTTATGTTTTGCTCAACCAAGTGGATGACTTTAGATCTATGACTACTTTGGCTCATGAAATGGGTCACGCCATACACGCCAAATATTCAAAAAAACAGCGTGCAATGTATGAAGATCACACCATTTCAACTGCGGAGGTTGCAAGTACATTTTTTGAAAACTTAGTTTTTGAAGATGCTATTAAAAATGTTTCCGAAAAAGAGAGAATGGTGCTTTTGCACGATAAAATAAATGATGACATCGCTACCATTTTCCGCCAGATTGCATGCTTTAATTTTGAAAATGATCTTCATCTCGCGATAAGGAAAGATGGGTTTTTGCCTAAAGAAAAAATTGCTGAGCTCATGAACAAACATATGGGTACTTACCTAGGGCCAGTTTTCAATTTAAATCTTGAAGATGGATACTTTTTCGTCACTTGGGGCCACATAAGGAGCTTCTTTTATGTTTATTCATACGCATTTGGCCAACTTATTTCAGATGCATTGTATGGAAGATATAAAGAAGATAACAGCAAAATAAAAGATGTGATTGAATTTCTTTCAGCTGGTGGCTCTGACAGTCCTGAAAATATTTTCCGCAAGATTGGTATAAACCCAAACAAAAAATTGTTTGAAACCGGTTTGCAAAGGATAAAAAATGATGTTGATGAGCTCGAAAAACTTTGGAAGAAAAATAAATCTAAATAAAATGAAGAAGGTAAATGAAAAAGGTAAAGAAAAAATCAATATAAAACAAGTAGTAAATTTTCTTTTTGAGGTCGGCATATTAGCAAAAACTCCAAGAAGTGGTTTTCATTTTTTGGGTACTGGTGATCAGTCGGTTGCAGAGCATGTAAATCGTGTTTCGTATGTTGCTTACATGCTCGCTTTAATGGACGGCAAAGTTGATGTTAATAAAGTTTTAGAAATGGCATTGTTCCATGATATTTCAGAATCTCGTATTTCTGATTTAAACTACATTCACCAAAAATATGTAGAAAGGAAAGAAGCAGAGGCTCACAAGGATTTAGCTGCCTCAGTTCCTTTTGGTAATAGGATTTTGAATGTTATCAATGAATACGAAGAAAGGAAGACTGATGAATCTATAATAGTAAAAGATGCTGATAACCTCGAATGGATTTTGGCTCTCAAAGAAGAAGTTGATACTGGCAACACTCGAGCTCTTGAATGGATAAAGTCTGCAATAAAAAGACTAAAAACTAAAAATGCTCAAATGATTGTTAAGGAAATAATGAGAACTGATTCAAACGATTGGTGGTTTGATAAGAAGAGCCAAAAGAGTAAATGGTGGGTAAACAGGAATAAAAAATAACTAATAATATGACTGAAGAAAAAAAGAAGGTAGGAGCTGGGTTTGGAGTAATACTTGAAAAGAATGGGAAAATTCTTTTAGGAATGAGACATCCTGATCCAGATAAGGCCGACTCCGCTTTTAGAAGCAGTGGCGAATGGTGTTTACCTGGAGGCAAACTTGAATGGGGAGAATCATTTGAAGAAGGAGCAATACGGGAAACTCTGGAAGAAACAGGTATTAAGATAAAAAATCCTCAAGTCATATCAGTTCATAATTGCAAAAACGAGCATGCTCATTTTATGACAGTTGGGCTCTTAACTCATGAATGGGAGGGTGAAGCAAAAGTGATGGAACCAGATGAGATAGTGGAGTGGCGCTGGTTTGATCTGAAAGGCCTGCCAACCCCTAGGTATTTTCCTAGTTTTGAGGTGATCGAAAACTACATTAATGGAAAGTTTTACACTGATAGGAATAAAAAATGAAGCTAGTTAATCTAAACATCCAATGCGGAGTATTGCATGAAGAGGTTATTGAATTTATAAAAAAATATTCTTCACAAATTGATATTTTTTGTTTTCAAGAAATGCCCAATGGTCTTATAAACCCAAGACCAGTGTTGGGAGAGGTGAGGAAAAATCTTTTTTCTGAAATTCAAAATATTCTCTCTCATTTTACTGGTTATTATGCATCCATGGTAGAAAATGATGTAGGTGGACTCGCGATATTTATCAAGAAATCATTAGAGGTAAGTAAAGTTAATAACATTGTAATTTTTAATGAATATACCCCCAATGAGAATGACAGCAGCTATTTTTCAATGGGTAGAAATGTACAATTTTTGGAATTTAAAAAAGAAGAAAAAACTTGTACAGTATTAAACTTTCATGGGCTTTGGATTCCTAAAAATAAAAACGATACTGATAAACGAATCGAGCAATTCAGAAAAGTTAGGGAAATATTCAATGAATCAAAAGGTTCTAAAATTTTGTGTGGGGATCTAAATGTAAAACCTGATACAGAAAGTATTTCTATATTAAGTAAAAATACTATAAATCTTATTCAAGAATATAATATTACTAATACCAGAAGCTTATCAGATTCTGGATATGGACAAGTAGTTGACTATATTTTTACTTCTGAAGATATTAAAATTAACGATTTTCAAGTATTGCCTAATGAAGTTTCAGATCACTTACCTTTATTTTTAGATTTTAATTTCAAATAGTGCAGTTTTATAGAAATTTAGGTTTATGGTATTCTCAAAGTATGAAATCGGAGGAGATACGAAAGAGGTTTTTGGAATTTTTTAAGGAGAGGGGACATGCTATTATCCCTTCTGCTTCACTTGTGCCTGAAAATGATCCGTCAGTACTTTTTACCACTGCTGGCATGCAACCGCTCGTACCTTACCTTTTGGGCGAAAATCATCCAGGAGGTAGAAGGCTCGCAAACTTTCAAAAGTGTGTGCGCACCGGAGATATAGATGAAATAGGCGACAACACCCACCTCACTTTTTTTGAAATGATGGGTAATTGGTCCTTGGGGGACTACTTCAAAAAGGAAGCTATAAATTGGAGCTTTGAGCTTTTGACCGACAAAGAAAAAGGTTTTGGCTTGGAACCAAGCCGACTTTATGTTACTTGTTTTGAAGGAAACGCAGATGCTCCAAGAGACGAAGAGTCGGCACAGATTTGGAAAGAGATATTTGATAAAAATAATGTAAAAGGTGAAAGAATATATTTCAGACCAGCCGAAAAAAATTGGTGGCAACCTGGACCAAACGGTCCCTGTGGGCCAGACACTGAAATGTTTTATGATTTGACCGGTGAGCTTACCAGCGGCATGACTTTGGAAGAATATTTGAAGGCTGATGATGAGCAAAAGGTGGTTGAAATTTGGAACGACGTCTTCATGGAATTTTTGAAAAAAAACGACAGGGTTGTCGGCAAACTTGAAGCAAAAAATGTAGACACAGGAAGTGGATTTGAACGCATAACAGCAGTCTTGCAAGGTAAGGACAATGTGTTTGATACAGATTTGTTTGAACCAATCATTTCAAAAATTAGAGGGCTCTCAAAAGATGAAAACAAAAAATCATTGAGAGTAGTCGCGGACCATTTGCGAACAGCAACATTTATGATTGCCGATGGGGTAGTTCCTTCAAATACTGACCAGGGGTATATTTTGCGCAGACTTTTAAGGCGAGCAGTGCGTCATGCTGATATTTTAGGTATAGATAAAATGAAATTGTCTGAAATTTCTAAGGTGGTAGTTGAAAAATATAAATCAGCTTACCCAAACCTTGAAGAAAAAATAAATGATATTGAAAGAGAAATAAATATTGAGGAAGAAAAGTTTAGAAAGACTTTGGAGAAGGGGATGAAGGAGTTTGAAAAAGCTGAGAAAAACAATGTTTCTCCAGACCCGTTTGAACTTTTCACAACTTACGGCTTCCCTGTAGAACTTACAGAAGAATTGGCAAAAGAAAAAGGCATGACAATTGACAGACAATCGTATGACAAAATGATGGAAGAACACAAAGAAAAGTCGCGTGCGGGAGCAGAGCAGAAGTTTAAAGGAGGCTTGGGGGACACAAGTGAAATGTCGGTCAAGTATCATACAACCACACACTTACTACACAAAGCCTTGCGAGAAGTTTTGGGTGAACATGTGGAGCAAAAGGGTTCAAACATTACTCCTGAGAGATTACGTTTTGACTTTTCACATCCACAAAAAATGACAGATGAAGAAAAGAGACGAGTGGAAGAAATAGTAAATCAAAAAATACAAGAAGATTTGCCCGTCAAAAATATTGTCTTACCAAAAGAAGAAGCCGAAAAAGTCGGGGCAATGCACTTTTTTGGTGATAAGTATGGCGACCAAGTTTCTGTCTATTATATAGGAGAGTCGCTCGACACTGCTTACTCAAAAGAATTTTGCGGAGGGCCTCACATCAGCCGCACTGGCGACTTGGCCAAACCAATAAACCCTTCTACAGGCTCAGGGTCAAAATTTTCAATTTTGAAAGAAGAAGCGGTCGCAGCAGGTATACGTCGTATTAAAGCTGTTCTAGAATAATTTCTTTTCCACAAAAAAATTTAAACTTCATAAATAAAGTTGTACAATAAGGACTATATGGCAAAGGTACAATTTAGCGACGTTACTCCTCCAGAGAAGAGAAGTATTAGAAACATCCCTATTCCTAAAGGGGGTAAGAGAAAACCTCCTGTAATCATAAAACCAGAACCGACACCTGAGAAGCCGGTTGTAAGTGATGTTCAGGAAAATGAAATAAAAATATCAAAACCGCAAGAGACATTAAAAATTTCTGATCTCACGGAGGCGAGACAAGAAGGTCCTTATGAATATTATTATCCCAAAAATCAAAATCCATCAGAAGATAAAGGTATCAAAACTGAAGATATAAAAAAACGAGGTAATGGTAAAAAAATATTTTTTGCCTCGACAGCTGTTGTGCTAATTGGTGTATTTGTAATTGCCATGATGACTGTATTTTCTTCTGCGAAGATCATCATAAATCCTAAAGTTACAGATATAGGAGTTGATATGAAATTGACAGCTTCTGTAGACGGTGGAAATGAAGCTGTGAAGTATGAAGTTGTAAAACTATCGAAGTCTCTCACCGAGAGCGTCCCTGCTTCAAGTGAAGAGGTGGTAGAGGAAAAGGCTAGGGGCAAAATCGTTATTTACAATAATTTCTCTTCTGATCCTCAGCGCCTTATAGTGAGAACTCGTTTTGAAACTCCCGAAGGTCTTGTTTATCGTGTTCCTGAATCAGTCACTGTGCCCGGTAAATCAGTTAAAAATGGTGTTGAAACTCCTGGTTCAATTGAAGTTGAGGTTATAGCTGATGAAGCTGGTGAAAAATACAATATTAAAAAAACTGATTTTACTGTCCCTGGTTTCAAAAATGACAGCGAAAGATATAAGGGTTTTTATGCTAGATCATCAACCGATATGTCAGGAGGGTTTATAGGTAAGCGTAAAATTGTACAGGAGAGTGATAAAAGTAGTGCAATGCAGAAGGTCGAAACTTCACTTAAAGAGATTTTAGAAAAAGAAATGCAAACAAAGGTTCCTGCAGGTTTGACATTGTTAAAAGGCTCAATGATATATGAGTTTTCAGAACTTCCTCAAAAGGACGACTCATCATCAGCTACTATTGGAAAAGAGGGTGTAGCTTATGCCATACTTTTTGATTCGACTGGTTTGTCAAACAAAATAATCTCTGAGTATATTGATGATTATCCGGATTGGGCTCAAATTCCTGCTCAAATAACTGATTTTTCAGGCTTATCTCTCAAGCAAACCCCAGCCAAAGTTAGCCAAGGTGAAAAGCTTGATCTTGAAATTGTAGGTAGGGCTAATATGGTGGCTAATATTGACATTGAAGCACTGAAAGACGAACTATCTGGTCGACCAAGAAAGGATACAAACCTTATCATTGATAATTTTGAAGGGATATCGGGTGCTACCACTACGGTTAGGCCAGTATGGAAACAAGCTTTCCCTTCAGATCCTGCCAAAATAAAGGTTGAAGTAGTCCAGGAGTATTAAACTTGACACTAATAGGGCTAATGTGCTAACTTTTCTTGTGTTGCCCCATTTTAAATGACAGACAAAGAACGCCAGGAAACTAAAATCGGCATGGTTACCGAAGCGCTTCCTAATGCGCTTTTCCGTGTTAAATATGCTGATCAAAGCGAGGCCTTGGCTTATCTGTCTGGGAAAATGAGATTAAATCGAATCAAAGTTTTGATAGGCGATTCGGTAGAGTCAGTTATTGATCCTTATGGTGGCCGTGCAAGAATAGTAAGGCGTCTTGATTCAAAGAGGCAGCCAACTGAATAATATGAAAGTTAAAGCTTCTGTTAAAAAAATGTGTGCTAAATGTAAACTCGTAAGACGAGGCGGTGTTTTGTTTGTGGTATGCAAATCAAACCCTAAACACAAGCAGAGACAGGGAGCATAAACAAGTAAAATTCCAATATTTAAATATAAACACATGAGAATTCTAGGAATAACTATACCGGAAACTAAGAGGTTAGAAATTGGTTTGACTACACTTTATGGTATTGGGCGATCAAGGGCTCAGAAAATTTTAGATGAGGCAAAAGTGGATTGGGGCATGAAAGCAAAAGATCTTACTTCAGAACAGGAGAATGAAATAAGAAAAATCATTGAATCATTAAAAATCGAAGGAGATTTAAAGCGTGAAATTTCGGGAAATATAAAAAGACTTAAAGATATTAAAGCATACAGGGGGTTAAGACACATTAGATCATTGCCTGTACGTGGGCAGAGAACAAAAACAAATTCTAGGACCAGACGTGGAAACGTAAGAAAGACTGCGGGTACTGGAAGGCGAGCAGTTGAGAAGAAGTAATATAAACAAAATGGGTAAAAATCGAATTGTAAAAACTGAAGGAGAAACAGGTGAATCCGCAAAGGTGAAGCAGGTTTCTATTAAAAAGAGGCTTGAAGCTGGTATTTTGTACGTAAGATCAACATACAACAACACCTCCCTTACACTCACTGATAAAAAGGGTAATGTGGTTGCAGCTTCTTCAAGCGGTACTTTAGGATTCAAGGGTGCCAAAAAAGGTACTCCTTTTGCTGCGGCTAAAGTAGGAGAAACTTTGGGTCTAGTAGCACAAGGGTTGGGTTTGAAGGAAATCTCAGTCGTGGTTAAAGGAGTTGGTTCGGGTAGAGAATCTGGTATAAGAGGATTTATTTCAAAAGGTGTGAATATCACATCAATTAAAGACGCTACCCCAGTGCCACATAATGGCACTAAACCAAAGAAGCCACGAAGAGTATAAACATGATTCAAAATTGAAGATTTAAGATTGAAAAATAAAAATTATGAAAATCGGTCCAAAATACAAAATAGCAAGACGCCTAAAAGCTCCAATTTTTGAGAAAACACAAACTCAGAAGTTTGCTTTGCGATCAGAGAAAAAGGCAAAATCTAAGTTTTCAAAACCAAAGACTGATTTCGGCATGCAGTTAAATGAAAAACAAAAAGCAAGGATGTTTTATGGTGTTACTGAAAAGCAGTTTGCTAAATATGTAAAAAACTCTCTTCAGAAACCAGGTGCTCCAAAAGAAACTTTACTTTCAATGTTAGAACACCGATTGGATAATATTGTTTGGAGGGCTGGTATTTTACCAACACACTCAAGTGCACGGCAGGCGGTTGCCCACGGTCATTTCACAGTTAATGGTAAAAGGTCATATGTCCCTTCTTTTGATATAAAGGTTGGAGATGTGATTGGTATAAGAGAGGGCAGTAAGTCGAGCAAGCTTTTCAATGAATTTGAAAAAAGGGTTGAGTCTGCACAGCTTCCAGCTTGGATTTCATGGAATGCTAAAGATAAAACAGTGACAGTTAAAGAAGGATTTTCATTACAGAATGCAGATTTGTTGTTTGACCTTGGGCAAGTAATTGAGTATTACCAAAGATAAAATTTATTAGGAAATTTATTAATCTTAATTCAAGCACATGACAGAAGATTTAAATAAATCAATAGTTTTGCCCTCAAAACCAAAAGTGGTTTTAGAGGAGGACAATAAAGGGGTTTACGAAATAGACGGCTTTTATCCAGGCTATGGTTTTACCATAGGAAATAGTCTAAGAAGAATTATTTTATCATCACTTCCTGGTGCAGCTGTAACTTCACTCAAAATTGATGGAGTTAAACATGAATTTTCAACAATTGATGGAGTAAAGGAAGATGTTGTGACCATCATGCTCAACATCAAGAGACTTAGGGTTAAATTACATTCAGATGAGCCACAAACTCTTGTAATTAAAGCAAAAGGTATAAAGACAGTTACTGCACATGATATCGAAGCCCCATCACAAGTGGAGGTTATAAATAAAGACTTAGTTATTGCAACTTTGACTGACAAGAACGCAGAACTAAATATTGAAATGACAGTAGAGAAAGGTTTGGGTTTTGTTACTCGAGACGCTATTGGAAAGGATAAGGTGGATATCGGTACTATAGTATTAGATGCAAACTTTACACCAATAAGAAGAGCTAGTTATGAAATTGAAAATATGCGTGTTGGTGACAGGACTGATTACAACAGACTAAGGCTCACTATAGAAACTGATGGCAGTATAAGCCCACAGGATGCTCTTGTACGATCCATAAATATAATGATAGAACAGCTTAAGGCTATAACTGGATTTGAGGATCCGATTGAAGATGAAATTGAGAATAGAGATGATGATATAGAAATAGAATCTTCAACACAAAAACTTGACCCTGAATTTTTGAAGACACGTATTGAAAATCTTAATCTTGGTGCAAGAACTCTCAATGCACTTTCAAGCGCAAATATAAGAACCTTAGGTGGTCTTGCTCGAAAGAAGGAAAAAGATATTATGGAGATCGAAGGTTTGGGTGCAAAGGGAGTGGCAGAAATAAAGAGGGTATTAGGTGAACACGGGATAACACTTAAATAAACGTAAAATGAAAAGCGAAAAACGAAAAATTAATAATCATTTTGCACTTAACACTTTTAGTTTTTAGTTATTATGCGACACAGCAACCACAACAGAAAATTCGGAAGAGTAACAAAGGTGAGGAAGGCTCTCATAAATTCCCTTGCCAGGTCTTTGGTGTTGCATGAAAAAATAGAGACAACCGAAGCAAAAGCAAAAGAGCTCAGACCATTTATTGAAAAATTGGTTACAAAGGGTAAAAAGGATACTGTCGCAAACAGAAGGGCTATAGCTGTATTGGTAGGTGAAAACGCAGCAAAAAAAATTGCTTCTGATATCTCTAAGAAATATGAAAAGCGTGCTGGTGGGTACACCAGGATTGTGAAAATGCAGCGCAGACTTTCAGATGGAAGCCCTATGGCAGTAATAGAGTTTGTATAAAGCGACACTAATTACGAATTATGACGAATAACACGAATAAAAAAGAATATATAATAGATGCCAGGGACAAAAAACTTGGAAGAATAGCTAGCCAGGCAGCCTCTTTACTCATGGGTAAAAATAGAACAGATTTTGTAAGGAATACTATTCCTACCGTTCGTGTAGTTATTGAAAATGCTTCACAACTCTATGTGACAAACAAGAAAATGGATGAAAAAATCTATAAAACATACTCTGGATATCCAGGTGGTTTGAAGGAAACTACAATGAAGAAGCTTTCAAAGGATAAGGGTTTGAAAGAAGCTATGAGGATTGCAGTAAAGGGTATGCTTCCTAAAAACAAATTACGAGACCAAATGATGAAGAATTTAATTATTAATGATTAAGAAGTTAGAAAATCGCAAGTTACTAAGTTAAAAACTTTCAAACTTTCAAACTAAACACATGACAGCAACAAAAGAAACAAAATACATAGAGGCGGTAGGCAGAAGGAAGACTTCTGTTGCTCGAGTGCGCATCACTCCTTCATCAAAAACTTCTTTCAAGGTTAATGACAAGGCGTTTGATGTTTATTTTCCTACAGCAGAGCTTAGAAAGGTTGTAGAGGAATCGATAAAAAAAGCAGGCGTCGGTGAATTTTCAGTTACTATAAATGCAAAGGGTGGTGGAGTTCACTCACAAGCTGAAGCAGTAAGGCAAGGTCTTGCCCGCGCTCTTGTAAAGCATGAAGACTCAACCAAAAATAAACTAAAACCAGCTGGTCTCTTGAAACGCGACCCTCGCGCAAAAGAACGCCGCAAGTTCGGTCTCAAAAAAGCAAGGAAGGCCCCACAATGGTCAAAGCGTTAAACGAGCACTCCAGTCCCACTTTCTCCATCAGATTTTTCATAGAAATTTTGATCAAATACATTTCTGGCGCTTCGTTGGCATAAAAGCCTAAATAGCACCGCAATCCAATTTGCTCGATTTTACACAAAAAACAACACCCACTGAGCCGAAGCCCTGTGGGTGTTTGAGTTACTGAAGGCACAACTACTGATTTTCGAAGAAGGAACGAATGGCGTCGTAATCGTTGGTTCTGCAACCCGCGAAAGCTTGACCTTCGGGATTGCCGTAACCTTGCCCTCCGCCCCAGCTATCCGGAGCGTACGCTTCTTTGAGCGCTTTGCAGAGGTCACCGCGACCGAAGTAGTAATACTCGGTCACTGCTCCGATTACCCAGCAGATGACTAGCAAGTTCTGTTTACCATCCGGCCAAGTATTGAACAGCCGGTCGGTCATGACCGAGAATTTGTTGTGAGGAAGACGGACAACTCTCATCCCCATCTCCTCGGTCGCTTCTTTTATTGCTCGTTCCGCATCTCGTTCCATCCAATCTTCCACTCCCTGCGCCTGCCGATCACGACGACGGATGTCATCGATCTCCGCTTGAGTTGCACCCATCGCCTGCATGGCGGGAATATACCCGCTGTCATTCGCAGCGATGAGCAGGTGCTCACGAGTTGGCATCAGGTCTAGAAGTTTGATCGTTTGAATGATCGAAGCCTCCTCTCCCGAACGATTGCCGTGATGATCGATGACGATTGCCGATGCCGGCAGTTTGAAGTCGACCTCCAACTCCACGAGAACCGGAGTCCTCTTGTCATTGTGAGCCAACTCGATCACTGTTCTGTAGTCGGAAGCTTTCGCCCCCCACGCCAGTTTTGCGTCATAGAAACCCGTCCCTGTAGAGGCGACTAAGTCCCTAATGGTAATCATCTCGAGGTCGTAACCACCGATAAAAAATACGTATTGGGGCACTTGGCCACCTCCTTTATTTTCTATTTCTATTATAACATATACTATGAATAATAGCAAGCACAAAATAGCCTTTAAAATATGGGTGAAATATTGTAAATTTAGAGCATGTTAAAACCTTTTGATGGAGAAAAACTCTATAGCGAACTCAAGGAGAGATACAACATAGATTTTGCAGATCTATTTATTAAAAACAATCTTAAAATTTTCCTCTTCGGAGGCTCTCTTAGAGATGTGTTAGTTGGTAAAGACTGGAAAGACGCTGATATCAGAGTATTAATTCCGCTTCCACAAAAAGAAAGAGAAGAAAAGGCCGAGGCTTTGCTCAAAGAAGCTGGTATTGATATCAAAGATACAAAAACAAGATTTGGAGATCAGCTTACAGTTTACCGGTTTTTGCCAAAAGGAAGCATATCAGAGTATGTGATTGATTTTGGAGTAGGAGATGATGAGTCGGCTGCACCGCCAGATTTCACAATTAACTCGCTCTTCTTTGATTTAGATACAAAAGAATTAGTTGATCGTTTTGGTGCAGTTGAGGATATAAAAAATAATATTATCCGATCTATTGGAGATCCGGAGCAAAAGTTTAAAGAAGACCCTGTTAGAATATTCCGTGTAATAAAAGCGGTGTGTCAGTTTGGTTTTGATATTGACCCAGAAACTTTCAAAGCCATGAATGGTCAAGTGGCCGAAACGAATCAAATTTTTTCTTTTATAGTGGATCAAACACTGCCAACATTTACAGAATGGTTTCTTTCAAATGTATTTCGATCATTCAAATATAATCCTGCAAAGTCTTTAGAATTATGGGACGAGACAGGGATAACCGAAGTATTTATAAACTTCATCTCAAATAGGCTTAATATAACTCCAAATTTGACTGAATTGCCAAACATATTTAATGCAGATCATTATGAATATGAACAAGCCTTAAATATATTTATAAGCTCTGTTGCTAGAGCAATCGACTCAAATCAAGCCGAAAAAGTTTTTGGAGAAATATTACAAATGTTCCACATTACAGAGCCTGATCGGTATGGAGACTTCGTTGTTGATGTTAATAAAATACAGTATAGCCTAGAAAATAATTGATCCATTCAATATAAATATGACAGAAAAATGGAAGAAGTCGGAAATAATATTTGGGGGAATAGTAGCTGTAGCGGCAGTCATAGGACTTTTTAAAGTATCAACGGGAGGAGAAACTATAAATGGTGGGGTTTTAATTAAAGATTCTGGTTGTACTGGTGAAAATAACGCGCCCTGCTTTTTAACTGAAGAAACTAATAATTATTATCCCACAAACACTAAAGCTCACTTTTCAATAATAGATCAAGCTGAGAAGCCAGTAAGTGCAGACTCTAAAATACACACTATAACTCTTGCAGTTAGAGCTAGTGATGGAATTATTCCTCCAAATGTTTGTATAAAGATAGATACAGACGCAGAAGTAAGCTATGTAGAATACAACGGTAGAAAAGATGGAGATAAGCAAACAAAAGTGTGTTTTGATAACCCCCCTAGTACTTTTACTGTTTCTTATGATCTAGAATCTAAACCTACTTTTTTTAATGCAACGGTAGAATAATTTGATATAAAAAATCCCCTGAAATGCTGATGGGAAAAGTTCAGTGACTACTACCTCTTATGCTTCGTCTTATCGACGAGAACATAAGTAGCCGCTTTCCCTCCAGATGGAGGAACGCGCTCACCCTTAGTCAAAGTAATCTCTTTCTTCGTTGTAGAAGATTGATATTGCCCTGATTTAGGAGCAGTGCCACCTGTTTTGGTTTTAACCATTGCAGTGTTTGCTTAGTTTTAATAATTCAGAGGCTCGACCTCTTCGCGACCCCCGGATCAATACTTGCAGAAGTACTGATCAGGGGGGAGGAGGATGAGTTGATCCTCTAAAGGATAAAATTCGGCACCCAGACTATCCCACCAGCATTTCAAAGGACTTACTTTGTCGCAAGTATACACCACTATTTTTAGTTAACAAACTTCCTTTGTAAAAGTTATAATTGTGATATGCAAAAAGAGTTAAAAACAGATGTTTCTTTGTCCAATCAAGGCCAAACTAATGTTTTTAGTGGCTCTTTAGTGGTACGAGATAAAACGGGTAAATTTATACCCGGTCACAAAAAGTTGGGTGGTAGAATCAAAGGCTCTATCAATTTCAATACCAAGCTTATGGTAGCAATTGAAAATGCTAGTAACATTGAAAATTACATTAATGATGCAAAGGTTGCCAAAGCTTTAATCAGAATCGCTATAGAAGGCAAAGACACTCCCAGCCTGAGAGTTACAAACTACCTATTTAACATGATTGATGGGCCTTTAGGTAGAAAGAAAAGAGGATGGGAATATAGAATTTGATAAATAAAAACCTTTCAAAATAGGCCTAAAAGTGGTATGATTTCGCTATAAAATCATGCCAACGCTTAATTGGATTGGAAAAGAAACAGTTGTAAATCACGATAAGAAAGTGCCTTTTAGGCTACTGAAAAAAGTCAAAACTGCATCAGTTGGCGAAAATTCTCAAAACTTAATAATCCATGGCGATAATCTTGAGGCTCTAAAGGCCCTAATGCCTCACTACTACGGCAAGGTAAAGTGTATTTATATCGATCCTCCATATAATACCGGTAATGAAGGCTGGGTCTATAATGACAAGGTTAATTCTCCTAAAATAAAACAATGGCTCGGTAAGGTTGTTGGTAGGGAATCAGAGGATCTCTCCCG
>CAYVXT010000067.1:0-9248 GCA_964455485.1 uncultured Candidatus Saccharibacteria bacterium | reverse complement strand
GAACTGCCTCAGATACGTGGAATAGAATTGTGTCGGGTGAATATTCAAAAGAGGAAAAAGACATGAAAATACAAGCCCTTAAAGACTACTGCCATCTTGATACTTTGGCCATGGTTGAGATATGGAAGGTCTTAAATACCCATATCTAGCGGCCTAATTAGCCCCTAAATGCCCCTGTGTACGCTTTTCGGTAAGCATTCGAGGAATAACCAAACTAACCCCAAATTACATGATTTCAAAACAAGCACTAGAAGAATACAAAGCAATCTGGCGCAAAGAGAATCCTGGCCAGGATATCGATGATCAAACCGCTATGAACGAGGCGACGGCACTTTTAACAATCATGGATAAGGTCTACCGCCCCATCACGAAAGATGAGCTCGAGGAGTACAACAAGAAAAATAAGAAAGAAGCCTACATCAGGTGTAAAAAGTGTGGCACTGAGATCTACTCGAATACGCACAAGGAAATGATTCCATGCGCATGTGGAGCTATTTTCGTTGATGGATGTGAAGACTACATTCGGATTGGAGGAAACAAAGAAGATTACGAGGAAGTTCAAAAATAAAACATATAGTGAATCAGTCTGTAGGGTAACTTAAATCAAAAGCCTCAATAACGGTAAAACCTTGCAACCTGATAACTCCTGATAAGCACCTGTTTCTTCTACCCGTATTAGCGGTGAATTAGCGGGTACTCACCTGATAGAACAGGAAAATAACAGGTGAGCTTGTTTGGTCCCAAATTACGGTGATTACGGTCATCGGTGAAGTAGCTCGAAATAGTGAATGAGAGTGTAGGGTAACGCCCTAAAGTTACCCGTTAATACGGGAAATTAACGGGAACCTCTTTTTGTGCGATATATCAAGTGAGAGTGTGGGGTAGCACCGTTTAAAAACGGTGAAAAAACGGTGGTCAACCCCCATTTAAAAAGGGTGGAAAATGGTGGACACCTGCATTTACAGACAAAATGGAGGTTCAGGGTTATTTTTTAGATATAGTGAGCGCAAGTGTGGGGTAATGACGATTAGCCAATAAAAATATATAATTAACAACGTGCGATCAAAAATCTTCAAAATCCTAACTTTCGCTATTGTAGGACTCACTCTCTTTACGGTCTTTTTTGGATTGTCTCACTTTGGAATGTCGGGTCACTATGGACCTAAGATGGTCAACTGTCCGTTCATGCCGGGCCACAGCTCTATCTGTAAAATGTCGCCAATGGAGCACATACAGGCATGGCAAAATATGTTTACTGTCCTTCCCGCAAAGGAAGCACTTTCTCTCGTCTTTTCTCTACTGGCTCTGCTTGCATTGCTTGGCGTGCGTGAAATCTTTTATACATCCAATCCGCTTCTTTCAAATTTATACAGAAACTTTTTCCTAAAAAACAGGATTTCCATCCCGAATCCTCTAAAGGAAGCTTTCTCAAGGGGTATTCTAAACCCTAAACTTTTCTAGCGACAAAAATCTTGCCTGTCAGTTTTTCGGACTGCGGGGTTTTACTATTAACTTTATGTCGCTATGGAAGAAAACAAAGAAACAATACAAAAAAATACACTGGCAATGCCCATAGCTGTAGTTATTGCTGGAGTAATCATTGCAGGAGCAGTAATTTACAGTGGTGGAAAAGCACCTACGGCCGGTACTGCAAATCAGCCACAACAACAGCAAGTGGCTCAGCAAACAGGTGACCTAGAACAGATGACACCTGTCACATCTAAAGATCACATCCGAGGTGATATAAACGCACCTGTGAAGATAGTCGAATACTCGGATACCGAATGCCCGTTCTGTAAGAGATTTCATACAACAATGAAAGAAGTAATCGATACCTACGGCAAAGACGGAAAAGTAGCTTGGGTGTATCGACATTTTCCACTTGATCAGCTTCACTCTAAAGCGCGGAAAGAAGCTGTTGCTATGGAGTGCGCCAATGAATTAGGAGGAAATGACAAGTTCTGGGAGTATGCAGACCGTTTGTATGAAGTGACTCCTGCAAACAACGGACTGGATTTAGCTGAACTTCCAAAGATTGCGGAATATGTCGGATTAGATAAGGCAAAATTTAACACCTGTCTTGCAAGCACGAGATATGACAAACACATCCAAGATGAAGTAGAGAACGCACAGGCAACAGGTGGCAACGGAACGCCGTGGAGTATCGTGGTCGGAAAGGATGGTAAAAAATATCCACTCTCTGGCGCACAGCCATATGCTTCAATAAAACAAATCGTCGAGCAGGCATTACAAGAAAAATAGTCATGAATCAACAATTAACAAATAATATTCAGAATTTCGAATATCTCCGTAAAGAAACTATCTATCTTGATTCAGCGTGCCAAACAATGCGTCCACAGCAGGTTATTGATGCTATGGCGGAGTATTATCAAGAATATAACTCTTGTGGTGGGCGGGTAAAGTATGACTGGGGTATAAAATTGGACGAGAAAATACAAGAAACAAGAAAAAAAGTGCTGGCCTTTGTAGGTAAGTCGCCTTCTGAATATGCAGTAGCATTCACACTTAATACCACCTACGGTATAAATCTGGTTCTCGGTCAGCTACCGCGGAGATTTGCGAAAATTATTACCTCGGACATTGAGCATAACTCGGTATTTCTGCCAACCATGGCATTTGCGAAAAGGCTCAATATTCCACGAGTTGTTTTGGAACGTTCAGAAAATGGATCATTGTCTTATGACAAGGAGAAAATTTCAAATGCGATTGCTGTCTTAAACAGCATGTCAAACATTGATGGCAGGGAACTTGTGAATCTGAAGGAAATTGCAAATGATCTCCACAAGACAGGTGGCATTATTCTCATTGATGCCGCCCAAGGTATAAGTCATAATTGGGACATCATCTCAAAGAGTGATTTTGACGCACTATTTTTTTCCGGACACAAAATGTACGGCCCCAGCATTGGGGTGATTGTCATTAAGAAATCACTTCTCACAACACTCGATATTGGATTTATCGGCGGTGGTATGGTGGAAGACGTGGAAATCGAAACATACCGACTAATATCTGATTCTGATGATTTGAGTAGTCGACTGGAAATTGGTCTTCAGGATTTTGCCGGAATAGTTGGGTTAAATACTTGTATCGACTGGCTCAAAAGTTACAAGCCTGAAGGAGTATCTACGAATACTCACCAAAAAAAACTCGCACAGTTTCTTTTTAATGAGCTATCTCAAATTCCGACACTTAAGCTCATTAATAGTTCCCCGAGTCCCATCTTGAGCTTCTGGTCCGACAAGATCGATGCTCATCGTCTGGCAATTTTTCTCTCCACACAGAACATCATGGTTCGAAGTGGCTATTTCTGTTGTCACTATTACTTGAAAAATCTGAAAAAATATCCGCCTTTGGTGAGAGTATCGCTCGGTCTAAATAATACTCAAGAACAAGTCGAGTTCTTTGTGAAGACACTTAAAACAATTATCATTAACTCATAAAAAATATGTTTTGCATTGCAGCATTTATCATCTTCGCAATCTTGGGAATATTTTCAGCCAGCTACCGATCTTTGGCAAAGAAAGCCTGGAAATGCACACTGAGGAAAATGACTTTCCGGCCATGTGATATTAATTTTCAGGAAGAAGCCAAGGCCAAGCTTTTGGGTAAATTTATTATCACCAAGCCACGCTTGGCCAGGTTTCTTGACCGATGGATCGGGGTCATGGCTTCGGTTTTTGTGATTCTAAGTATGTGGAGTCTTTTAGTGGTGCTTAATAGTGGTCTCAATTTGTTCGTCTATGACACTTGTAACCCAAATAATCCAGAGTCCTGTTCATTGGGTGGTGGGGGTTGTGGAATAAACTCTGGAAAACCAGGATTCTGGGTGTCAGTTAAAGAAGGACAAGTGCTCATGTGGGCTAAAGACGGAGTGTTTACCTTGGGCGAGACGATCACGATGATTCCAAATAGGTTTAAAGAGTGGAATCCGAAAGAATTTATTTCTGAGTCCAACACCTACTACAAACCATATGACTCTAGCAAATCTGTCGCTCTTGAGATAATCGATCCAAGCTGTAAATTCTGTGCCAAACTCTTTGGCAACATTAAAGAAACCAGCTTTGCAGACCGCTACAACCTCACCTATCTAGTATACCCAATACCGGACAACAAACAGTCCAACGGTTACCGCTTTCCGCATTCTAAGATGATTGCCTCATATCTGGAGGCGGTGAAGCTCTATCCATTACCTTCGGCAAAAACACCGGCCGATTGGCAGATTTTGGAAAGGATGTTCACCGGCAAAGATACAGACAATGTGGACTATCAGATAAAATTCAACACGATGTATACCGCAAAGGAGGCCGAAGATAAAATCCTTTCATGGCTCACTGATATCGGGTACTCAGAAGATGACCGCAACAAGATACGGCAAGCTGTCAATTCAGGCGAAATACAAACAAGATTAGCTAGTCAAAAAGAGATTGTAGAGAACAGGATAAAAACGATCAAAATACCCACAATTATGTTTGATGGCAGAAGATATGATCGGGCGGTGGGACCGGAAAAGCTCGTTAAGTAATTAACATTAATTGATATACCATCATGGAATTGAATGAACAAAATAATAAACCGCTCACCAAAAAAGAGCGAAAAGAGATAAGGCGACAAGAAAAAGCCAGAGAAGAACAGCTACATCAACGCTCAAATAAAGTTAAGCAATGGACAAAGAGGCTCGCGATAATACTCGTCATTGCCGGAGCAATTGGCGGACTTTTCTGGTATGGAGCGACTCGACCGACTGTTCCAACTAGTGAACTTCTCACGGTTGCATCGGATGATTGGGTTAAGGGGAATAAAGAAGGGACAGTCACGCTTGTTGAATATCTTGATTTCGAATGCGAAGCATGTGGCGCGTACTATCCTGTGGTAAAACGCTTGTCTGAAGAATATAAAGATAGGGTGAAATTTGTTGTAAGATACTTTCCGCTCCCCGGACACAAAAACAGCATGACATCAGCATCTGCCGTTGAAGCCGCCGGCAAACAAGGAAAATACTGGGAGATGCACGATATTGTCTTTGAAAACCAGAGAGATTGGGGAGAAAAGCAAAACGCTACCCCTGAGATTTTTGAAGGATATGCGAAACAGCTTGGCCTCGACCTCACCAAATTCCAACAAGATGTAACTTCGCAAGAGGTTAAAAATCGCATTGAACGTGATAAAAATACTGGAACAAAATTAGGCATTCAAGGTACCCCAACCTTCTTCCTCAACGGCAAAAAGATTGAGAATCCAAGAGGATATGAGGAATTCAAAAAAATGTTAGACGATGCTCTTAAAATTAATAATTAAGATATAAAAATATGGAACAGGACATAAATAAATTAGAAACACAGAACTTCCCGCAAGAACACAAATCAGGGTATGTAAACTTGAAATTTAAGAAGCCCAAACCGCTCGTTATTGCGATCGGTGTCGCAGTTGTTCTTATCCTCATTGCATTGTTCTTTGCTAAAGGTGTCTTTGTGGCCGCAACGGTAAACGGCAGTCCGATCAGTCGTCTTTCAGTTATCAAGGAACTTGAGAAGCAGGGTGGCAAGCAGGCTCTCGAAGCGATCATCGATAAAAAACTTATCGAGACTGAGCTGAACAAGAAAAAAGTGACTGCGACCAAAGAGGAAGTTGACGCGGAAATTGATAAGATAAAGACTCAAGTCACTGCACAAGGCGGGACCCTTGAAACGGCACTTGCTCAGCAAGGTATGACAGAGGAAAAACTTCGAGAGCAAATAACCATCCAGAAGAAACTGGAAAAATTGCTTGCTGACAAGGTGACGATCACCGATGCAGAAATAGATACCTACATCAAAGATTCAAAGGCCACTTCTCCGAAAGACGTGAAAATGGAAGATTTCAGAAAGCAGATTGGTGATCAGCTTAAACAGCAGAAATTTCAGCAAGAAGCACAAAAGTGGGTAGCTGATCTGACAGCAAGTGCGAAGATTAAGTACTACGTTAATTATTAATCAAATTTAAACCTATGAACATTCAAAAAATATTAAAATCTTTAAAAGACCATGCTAACGAAGAAGTGCGTGTCCACAAGGAGGTATTCACCGACGCAAAAACCGACGTCAAAAAATTGGTTAGCAAACACCTTAAGGACACAATGTCGATACACAGGGCCTTTTGGAAGGATTTGAAAAATGCCGCAAAGAGCAAGGGTAGTAATAAATAATCGATGACAAGTGAAATTCAAAATAACGCATGTGACCACTGCGAGCCCGAGGATAAAACCTCTGGCGTTTCGACAGTGCAGATAAACTGGAAAAAACTTCTTACCTGGCTTGCGGGAATTTCCGTTGTTGCAGGTTTTTTTCTCAATCTTTTCGACGTTGATTCGGTAATAGTGACGGCTATCTATTATCTCGCCATTCTCTCTGGTGGCATCTACGTCATCAAAGGAGCGTGGCGCGGACTCTCAAAACAGAAATTTCTCAATATCGACTTTCTTGTTGTCATCGCTTCGCTCGGGGCGATATATCTCGGAGAACTTCCCGAAGCAGCGGCTGTAATATTCTTCTTCTCGCTTGCAGAGGCATTCGAAGACTACGGTATAGACCGATCACGAAGGGCACTTCAGGCGCTTCTTCATAAGTCGCCACAGACGGCAACGCTTCTTGATGGAAAGACTATTCCAGTAAGCGAAGTTCTTGTAGGACAAATTGTACGAGTAAAGCCTGGTGAACTCATTCCACTCGACGGCAAAGTCATCAAAGGCCTATCAGCAGTAAATGAAGCGACTATCACTGGTGAATCTATCCCCAAGGATAAACGAGAGGGCGACACTATTTTTGCCGGAACTCTCAATGAAAATGGATATTTGGAGATCGAGGTGACTAAGGAGAGCAAGAATTCTACTTTTTCAAAGATCATCGCACTTGTCGAACAGGCACAGAAGGCAAAGGCTCCTACACAGGAATTCATTGATCGTTTTGCGAAATATTATACGCCGTCGGTCGTTCTAATTGCTCTCATCCTTGCTGCTGCGCTGCCTCTCATAACTGGTGAACCTTTTGTAATATGGCTTGAGAGGGCGATCACGCTTCTCGTTATCGCATGTCCGTGCGCTCTTGTTATTTCCACTCCTGTCGCCATTACATCGGCAATCGGCGGAGCGTCGCATCGAGGTGTGCTTATCAAGGGCGGCAAGCACCTCGAGGAACTCAAGAACGTCAGAGCTGTTGCATTCGACAAGACCGGCACGCTCACTCTCGGAGAGCCATACATATCCGATGTAATCGCTTTCAATGGCTTCACGGAAAAGGATGTGCTTGAAGACGCAGCGGGTGTTGAGCAGTTTTCTTCCCACCCCCTCTCAAAAAGTATTCTCGCCTATGCAAAGGAAAAAGGAATCAATCCTCACACTATGCAGGATTACCAGAACATCGCCGGCAAGGGAGGCAAAGCAACCTGCATGGTTTGCGACGATCTGGAGCACTGCGTCGGCAATTTAAAGCTCATGGATGCCCACGGTGTCACAACCAAGGAAATTTTGGAAAAGACAGAAAAGCTTGAGCGTGAGGGCAAAACAGTGGTCCTTGTAAGCGAAGGCAACAAAATCATGGGCGCTCTTGCCATTTCGGACAGGATAAAAGATGAAGCCAAGCAGACGATTGAGAAACTTACTGCAATGGGAGTGGTTTCTATCATGCTTACCGGAGACAATCAGCACACCGCTTCATATGTTGCTGAAGCTCTCGGCATCAAGGAGGCACACGGATCTCTTCTTCCTGATGAAAAGGTGAAGAAGATTCAGATGCTCAAAGACAAATACGGATCGGTGGCGATGGTCGGTGACGGAGTCAATGATGCTCCATCTTTGGCACTTTCAAATGTTGGTATAGCCATGGGGGCAAAGGGATCGGACGTGGCAATTGAAACGGCTGACATTGCTCTCATGAATGACAGCATCCTGAACATTCCGTACGCCGTGGGGCTTTCCAAAAAGGCGCTACGTACCGTAAAACAGAACGTGACTGCAGCGCTCATTTCCAAGCTCGCATTCATCGTCCTTGCCGTCTTTGGTATATCGAATCTCGGCATTGCCATTGCTGCCGACACAGGGGTAGCGATTTTGGTGATACTTAATGGACTAAGATTGTTTAAAGCCTCATAAAATAAGGGTTTTTAGGAGCTTGAAAAGCGCTCCATTTTTCGCTACAATATATAGCCTATGAAGAAATTTGCCCTGTGGGGACTTGGGCTCGCAATTGTTGCGACCATCCCCCTCGTTAGCATCAAAATTGGAGCATCGGAGAATGTAAAAGCAGTATCAAAGCAAGGTGAGGCGCTTCAATTGTTGCCTCAGAGCGATCTACCTCAGGGTATTGTGAAAGAGTATAAAATTGAACCAGGAGATACCTTCGCCGAGGTAATGACTGGTATGAATGTTCCCTATGAGCAAGCGCACTCCATCCTTAGCTCCTCGAAGGATGTTTTTGATTTTACAAAAATGAACGCCGGAAAGGTCCTCAAGCTCGTGTTTGTCCAAGAAGCGTTCGCAGCGATGGAATATCCATTAAATAGCGATACGGTGGTCCATGTAAAAAAACAGAATGACGCCTTCGTTGCTACGGAGGAAGAAATTCCTTATGTGATTGAGAATGCAGTCGCCAAGGGAACAATTGCGGACTCTTTGTTTTTGGCAGCTCAATCTGCAGGACTTGAGGACAAGATCACGATGGGTATCGCAGACATCTTTTCAAGCGATATTGATTTTGCGACAGATATCCGCGAAGGGGACTCTTTTTCCGTTGTCTACGAAAAGCGCACTCTTGACGGCAAGGATGCAGGAGCTGGAAAAATATTGGCTGCCAAGTTTACAAATGACGGCAAGACTTACACGGCTTTCCGTTTCAATAATAAATTTTATGATGCGGAAGGAAATTCTGTCGCACGTCAGTTTCTAAAGTCTCCTTTAAATTATGCATACATAAGTTCTGGGTTTAGCTATAAGCGCACAAATCCTGTGACAAAGCAGGTTACACCTCATCGAGCAATCGATTATGCAGCTGATTCGGGCACACCAGTTATTGCTACGGCAGACGGAAAAGTAACAGTCGCAGGATCAAAGGGGGGTCTGGGTATTACAGTTGAAGTTAAACATGGGAACTACCTTACTCAGTACGCCCATCTTTCAAAGATTGCCAAAGATGTAGAGACCGGAGCAACGGTTGAGCAAGGTGATGTGATCGGATATGTTGGATCAACAGGAATTTCTA
>CAYVXT010000066.1:0-13983 GCA_964455485.1 uncultured Candidatus Saccharibacteria bacterium | reverse complement strand
AAGAGAAGGCTAGAGGTATTACTATTGCCCTTCACCACTCTGAATACTGGACAGCAAACAGACACTACGCTCACATCGACGCTCCAGGACACGCTGACTACATCAAAAACATGATCACTGGTGCAGCTCAAATGGATGGTGCCATATTGGTGGTAGCTGCTACTGACGGTGTGATGCCTCAAACAAGAGAGCACATCTTGCTTGCTTACCAGGTGGGTGTGCCAAAAATTGTAGTATTTTTGAACAAGTGCGACATGGTTCCTGATGCAGACCTCATTGACTTGGTTGAAGAGGAAATCAGAGAGCTTTTGACCAAAAACCACTACGACGGCGCTAATACTCCTATCATTAGAGGTTCAGGACTCAAGGCTCTTGAAGCAAAAGACGCTTCAGACGAATGGTCACAGAAGGTTTTGGAACTCATCAACACTCTTGATACTTATATTCCAAATCCAGTTCGAGATACTGACAAGCCATTCCTTATGCCAATTGAAGACATTTTCTCAATTGAAGGAAGAGGTACTGTGGTAACAGGTAAAATTGAGCGAGGTATTGTAAAAGTTGGTGAAGAAGTTGATGTGATAGGTCTTAAAGACGCTCAGAAAACAACTGTTACAGGTATTGAAATGTTCAACAAGCAGCTAAATGAAGGTATGGCAGGTGACAACGCTGGTATCTTGCTCCGAGGATTGAAAAAAGAGGATGTACACCGAGGTCAAGTGCTTGCAAAGCCAGGATCAGTGACTCCTCATACAGAATTTGAATCAGAAGTATACATCTTGAAGAAGGAAGAAGGAGGCCGACATACACCATTCTTCACTGGTTATAAACCACAGTTTTACATCAGAACAACTGATGTGACTGGAGAGGTTACATTAGCACCTGGAGTAGAAATGGTTATGCCAGGAGATACTGCTAAATTTATGGTTAAACTTGTTTCCCCAATTGCTCTTGAAGAGAAGCAAAAGTTTGCTATCCGAGAAGGAGGAAAGACTGTGGGTGCAGGAGTCGTAACCAAAATCGTTAAGTAATCACACTTAAATTCACACCATGTCAGAAAGCACATTAAAAAAAGAAAAGAAGTCCAAAGTAAAAAAAGATGATGCAATTTCAAAGTTGCGCATCCGAGTGATGGCTTACGAATACAAAGTATTGGATCTTTCTGTGAAGCAGATTATTGACACCGCTCTTCGCTACGATGCGAAAGTTGTGGGGCCAATACCTCTTCCTACAGAAATAAAGAAGTACACTGTAAATCGTGCTCCATTCGTTTATAAAAACGCTCGAGAGCAGTTTGAAATGAGGACTCATAGGAGGGTGATTGATATAATCAATCCTTCTCCAAAAATAATGGATGCCCTTACAAATCTCTCACTCCCAAGTGGTGTGAGCGTGGATGTGAAGATAATATAATACGAAGTAGCGAATAGGTTAACGAATTGCTACGAATTGAGAAAGCCCTGTGCCGTACGGCACAGGGCTTTCTGCTTGCATTTTTTTTGAGCTTCTGCTAATCTATCCGAAAAGCCATAGGGCATTTTTGTTTGTTCGGTTGTAAAGTCTTTCGTATCAAAATGAAATTTATTTTAAGTAAAAAAGTAAATATGACCCAAATCTTTGGGGAGGATGGAGCTATGACACCAGCTACTGTGTTAGAGGTGTCGCCATCTGTAGTTTCTCAAGTTAAAACAGCAGAAAAAGATGGTTATAACGCTGTTCAGATTGGATTTGGAAAGAGAAAGGAAAAGAATATTTCAAAACCGGTACAGGGTCACCTCAAGTCAGTTGGTCCAGTAGCAGTTTTGAAAGAGTTTAGGGTTGAAAATTTGGGTGAAATTAAAGTTGGTGACAAAATTGAAGCTAATACTTTTGCAGTTGGAGATAAAATAATAGTTTCGGCTATTTCAAAGGCAAAAGGTTTTCAGGGTGTCGTTAAAAGGCATGGCTTCCATGGAGGCCCTAGGTCTCATGGTCAAAAGCATTCTGAAAGAGAGGCTGGGTCTATTGGTGGAGCAGGCCGTGATGGTGGAAGAGTGGCAAAAGGCAAAAGGATGGCCGGCCGAATGGGTGGAGAGAGAGTTACAGTGAAAGGTTTGAAAGTCTTGGGTATAGACACCGAGGCCAATACAATGTTGGTTTCTGGAGCTGTTCCGGGAAGGAGAGGGACTTTGATTGAAGTAAGAAGTATGAATTAATGATTATGCATGATTCATAAATCATGAATCATAATTCAAAAACATGGAAACTAAAATTTACGATACAAAAGGAAAGGATGCAGGAACAATAAAATTACCGGAAAGCATTTTCGGTTTGCCTTGGGATTCTTCTACAGAGAGACTTGTACATCAGGTGGTGATTTCAATGATGGGTAATGAGCGAAATCCAATTGCTCATACTAAAACAAGAGGTGAAGTGGCAGGTACAGGCATGAAGCCTTGGAAGCAAAAGGGTACAGGAAGAGCAAGACATGGCTCAAGGAGAAGCCCTATCTGGGTAGGAGGCGGTATTGCCCATGGCCCAAGGAATGAAAGGGACTATTCAAGGAAGATTAATAAAAAAATGAAAACTAAAGCGCTTTTCGCCCTACTTTCTAAGAAACAAAAGGATGGGGAAATTGTGTTTATTGATGAGTTGTCTTTTAAAGCTCCAAAAACAAAAGATGCAAAAGTTGTTTTGGACTCAATATCTAAAATAAAAGAATATTCATCAATAAATAGAAAGAAAAACGCAGCATTTATAGCGTTGCCTCAAAAAAACGAAGCTGCAAAAAAGAGCTTTAGGAACTTCAGTAATTTAGAAGTTGGTGAAGTAAAAGATTTGAATGTAGTCGATCTTCTAAAATTCAAATTTGTTGTAGTTCCAAACCCAAAGATGGCTATCGAGGTTCTTGAGGCAAAAATATAATTATACAACCATGGCTGATTTAAAATCAAAATATTCAAATACTCTTCTAAGGCCTCGTATCACAGAGAAGGCAAATTTGGTGGTGGAGCAAAATGTTCATACATTCGAAATTGATCCTTCAGCTACTAAAATAGAAGTAGCGAATGCGGTAAAGGCTTTTTATAAAGTTACCCCTGTAAAGGTTAGAATTGTTAAAAATCCTTCAAAGGTTATATTTTCTCGAGGTAAGAAGGGGGTAAAGCAAGGAGTTAAAAAGGCTTACGTTTACTTAAAGAAAAATGATAAGTTAGAAAGTTAAAAAAGCGCAAGTTACCAAGTAAAACTTTCAGAATAAACAAATACAATGGCAATAAAAACTTACAAACCAACAAGCAAACCAAGGCGACAAATGGGAATTGTGGCATATAAAACTATTGTCACTGAAAGCGAACCTTTCAAAAAACTTACTTTTGGTAGGAAGAGAGGTTTGGGCCGAAACAATGTCGGCAGAATAACTGTAAGGCATAAAGGAGGTGGACATAAAAGACTTTATCGTGATGTTGATTTTAAATACGATAAAATTAACATTCCTTATAAAATCGCATCTGTAGAATATGACCCAAACAGAACTGGCTTTATTGGTCTTGCTGTATACAGAGATGGTGAAAAAAGATACGTATTGTTACCAAAAAACATAAAAGTTGGAGATGTACTCATAACTTCAGATACTGCTGAGGTGAAGCAGGGTAACCGAATGTCTCTAAAAAATATTCCAGTAGGTGCTTTTGTATATAATGTTGAACTTAAACCTAAAGGTGGTGCTAAAATCGCACGTTCAGCTGGAAATTATATTCAAGTAATTGCTAAAGACGCTGGTTATGTAGATTTGAAAATGCCTTCCACTGAAATCAGAAAAGTTAAGGAGGGATGTTTTGCTTCAATTGGTGAAGTTTCAAACGAAGAAAAGAGGCTTGAGAATTTTGGCAAGGCCGGCAAGTCACGCTGGAAGGGTATTCGCCCAACAGTCCGAGGTACCGCAATGAACCCAGTTGATCACCCACACGGAGGAGGAGAGGGTAGGCAAGGTAGAGGAAGGAGGAGAGCCATATCTCTTTGGGGTAAACCAACAGGAAAGGGACAGAAGTCACGAAGGTCAAAGAAATATTCAAACAAGTATATTGTAAGCAGGAGAAAGGTTGGTAAGCAGAGATAGAGCTCGACACCAATACACGAATTTACACGAATGATACGAATATAAAAACATGACAAAAGTAATAAGCCCAGTAAACATAAAGGAACGACAAGCTCTCGACATCCGAAGTGGAGATACTGTTCGTGTAACTCAAAAAATAATTGAAAAAGATAAAAAGACTGGCAAGCCAAAAACTCGCCTCCAGGCTTTTGAAGGTCTTTGTTTGGCAGTAAAACACGGAAAAGAAGCTGGAGGCACATTTACTATACGAAAAGTTGCGAGTGGTGTTGGGGTAGAAAGAATTTTCCCAATCTTCTCTCCTATGATTGAAAAAATTGAAGTGGTGAAGAGGTCAAAAGTGAGAAGAGCAAAACTTTACCATATAAGAAAGAAGGCTGCTAAGGAAATCAGAAGGCAAATGAGAAATGTTATGGATGTGCCAGAACTCGACACGAATACACAAATGGAAGCGAATGACACGAATGAGGAAGTGAAGGAAGAAGTAAAGGCGGAATAACTCACCCCGCTCTTCGCTCCGCTCAGAGTCGACCCTCTCTTACCCTAAGAGAGGACAGCTTATTTTCGTGTTATTGGTTTTTATTCCGGTTCCTCACTTTAATATAAAGGGAGGTTGGGTGGGATTAGACAAATTGAAAAAAGGCTCAATTTAAACTATAATCCGCATATTGCTCGGGTGGCGAAATTGGTAGACGCACTACCTTGAGGTGGTAGCGCCGAGAGGCATGCTGGTTCAAATCCAGTCCCGAGCACAGACACAAAACTGCTTTGGCAGTTTTTGTTTTACTAAAAAAAGTAGACAAACTTTGCCTGTAAGGAGGATTTGAAGACCTTGAGTAAATCACACAAAACCTCTTTTTATTTTTTTGTCAACTTTCCTAAATCTCGCTTTCGTATAATATTGTTTACAAATTATTATCTTATAACCTATTCACATGGCACTTTTCACTGGTAAAGGCGACAATGGTACTACCAAGGTCTTAAATTCGCAGCAAAGGATATCAAAAAATTCTTCCATAGCTGAGGCTCTTGGAAGTTTGGACGAAGTTAATTCTTTCCTTGGACTTTGCAAAGTTCAGTCGACATATTTGGGTTGCCAGTTTCAAGATAGAAAAATTTCTGAAATAGTGCACATGATCCAGAAAGATTTGTTTATAATTCAAGCTGAACTTGCGGGAGCTGAAAAAACAATTGAAGAAAAAAAGGTAAAAGAATTGGAGGAAATTATAAACGGTATTGAAAAAGCTATGCCTCCTATAAAATCATTCTTCATTTCCGGAGGACCTGAAAGTATATCGGAAGAGGAAATGACGGGTGCTGGGCTTGGCGCGATTTTTGATATAGCACGTACTATCGCAAGGCGGGCGGAGAGGAGAGTGACCCAGGTAGTAGAGGAGGAAATGAATCGTACCCTTTTCGAAAAAGATTTTCCTTCCCAATCGTCGGAAGAGAGTAAGCCGCGAATTATCGGCTCTCATACCCAAAGCTACTTAAACCGCTTATCAAGCATTCTTTATGCTCTTGCACGTTATTCCAACCATTTAGCAGGAATAAAAGAGGAAGCTCCGGATTATAGGTAGGACAGCTTAAAGCTTAGAGCTAAAAGCTAAAAGCTAAAAGCTTAAGAAAAGTACTGGAAAAATCTCAATTTTTAATGTATTTTATATTAGCTAAAAGCTCTAATCTTTTAGCTAAAAATGGTGGTACTAGCTCAACTGGTTAGAGCGCCGCTCTGTGGAAGCGGAGGTTATGGGTTCAACTCCCATGTATCACCCCATTCGAGAATCAGTTGTTGAAAAGCGACATTTCGCGCCTCAACAGAACTGTATTCTCTCAGTCCTAACCTCTCAAATTCAGCCCTAAATTCAGGGTATGCTTCTTTGATTGGTTGGAGCCATTCGTTGGCTGTGATGAAGACTTTCCCATGTTTTATGTAGAAGTTTTGGCCGAGTGCCGAGAATATCTCCCGCTTTCGTTGAAGATTTCCCATAACAAACTCCTTTCGGGCAAAGCATGCGAAGCTGAATACTTGCTCTGTAAGGTCCAACCACTTTGAAGCACGTCCCTCGGTTTCCCGGAGTTTCGCTTGTAAGCGGGCAATTTTCTCTTTGAGGGTATCGCGCTCTTTTACGAACATGTCGTCATCGATAAGATCGCGGTAACGCATTTTTGTCAGGTTATCGAGTTCAGTCTGCGACTCGACGACAGTCTTGTGCTGCATCTCATAAATCTTTGTACGTTCCTCGATCTCTTTGTCGTTGTTGCGATTCAAAGCCTCGATAGCCCATGTCTGAAACTCGGGAAGTATGGTGTACTCCTCAAGCAGAAGCTCGATCTGCTGTTCCAGGTCAATAAGGTTGATCGGATTTCGCTTAGGACATGGCACGCCTTTCTTGTGGCCTGAGCAGTGATAATAGGTGTATGTTTTCAGGTCGCCAGTTTTCTTTATTGTCTTGGTCTTTTCAGTTCCGGTGTACATCGCACCGCACAGACCGCAGCGAATAAGTCCGGTAAAGGCAAACTCGTGTGTCTGGCCTCGTGGTTTCCCGGTCCTACCGAATATTGCCTGGACCCGATCATACTCCTCCAAGGTAATCATTGGCTTATGATTTCCTTTGTAGATTTTCTTGCCCCACTCAAACATTCCCGTATAGAAAATATTCTTAAACATTTTGTAGATAACACTCGGAGCCATCTCGACTCCACCGCTCCGCTTACTCTTCAAGGACCGATAGCCCCACTCCTTGCTAGCGATTTCAGCTATTGATACTGGCGTGTAATTTCCGGTAAGCATAAGGTCCCACATCCTTCGGATGAGATCGAAGCGTTCAGGGTCCGGCTGAATAGTATGCTCAAGGCGTTCATTGATGTAGCCTGCTGGAGCCTTTGAGGGAAACCATCCACGATCAGCTTTACCATGCATGCCTCGCTTTGTGTTCTTGCGGAGCTCGATGATGAACTGATTCGCCATTCCGCTCTCAACGCTAAAGAGAAGTACATTGTCCTCCGGTAAGTACTCTCGTTCCATCGTCTGTATAGCCTTCAAAGCACCCTGCTGAAGCATCCACGAGAGCGCGCCACTATCAATAGGATTACGTGAGAGACGGTTTATCTGCCAACAGAGAATTCCTTGAGCCTCACCTTTTTTAATTCGGTTCAACATATCGTTGAACACAGGTCGCCCTGGCTGTTTGGCAGATTTTGCTTCAGTCAGAATTTCTTTGACTGAAATACCAAGAGAATTAGCCCGTTCCTTCAGGCGGTTTATCTGGTCCTCGATGGACTGCTCCTGCCGATCCTCGGATTCAGAGGACTTGCGGGCATACATGAAATACTCAACGTTTGTGGCCATAAGTGTGTAATGTTAATTGCTAAAGGATGTTGCTGTATTAGCTTCTTCATGGGCTAATTGCAAGTCCATTAGAATGGAACGTCTTCAGCTTTGATCTCGTTTTCTACGTTGGTATTATCTACCACCGACTCTGGCGCACTATTTATTTCCTCAGCTTTCTCAAGCTTTCTTGTGGCAGTTGTTGGGTACGTCAGGAGTTGCCGACGGTCATTCGGGTCCGGTTCCTGGAAGATGAGGCCAGCCGATTCGATGTTTGGCAGGTAGTCATAGCGAAGCCTGAACATGCCGAGGTTACCGCCATAGACGTGGGCATATTTCTTGAGAATATCTTGTCGGCTAACACCTATTTTCTTTTCTTCTGGTACAGGTTCGCCGAATTCATCGACCTGATCTCGATTCCACAAGGGAAGAATGATCTGCGAATAGAACTCATAAAGATACGGAGATATTTCGAGTTCTTGAAACAGAGATATCTTGTCCCAAATTTCAAAGCCCGTCTCAATGTCTTCCTTGGAAGCATAGAGCGTTGTGCCTTCACGCTTACGATGCCAAACATTCAAAAGAACAACCGATTTGATAATTGAGTAAATACGTTTGATATCGCGCTGGTTTCTTGGCTGAGGATTTTTAATTTGAGACAAGAATCGTTCCTGTACGGATTTCTCGTCCTCTATAATGATTTCGTCGATACCCTCAGCCTTGATTGCTGCAATACGCTTTATCAATTCCTTGCGTAAAGGGTTTTCATTGAGCTCCTTGTAATATTTCTTTTTGTCAGACTCTTTACGAGAAGACTGGTGGATACCGGCAAATATTTTCTCCTGATTAATTTCAGGACTAAGAAGAAGGAAGCGAGTCATTTCTTGCTGGTCCATTTTGGCATTGGCTGAACAGAATATGACAGAAGGGAAACCCCTTACAACAGCGGTCTTTGTTTTGGTCCCACCTTTTTGAGTTTTGTCAGTGATTTTATGCCTCGTTTCTTTTTCGTCGTGAGATAAGAGCGAGCGAAGTTTGGTGAGAAGTGTCGCATGTGGCATATCAAGAAAGATGATTATTTTTCTTGATAGATCGATAAAGTGCTCATTCGTTTCTTTTTTGTACACGCCAGTCTCGTGGAGAAATGATGTCGGTGATGCCCCGGCGAGTTTCATCACATCCTCTTGAGGGAACAGGTGAGATATCTCAAGTGGGATAAAACTTTTACCAGAAGACGATGGTGCGTTAAAACTGATATTGAATTGTGCATTGTCTGTGTATGCGGCAAGCATGGCAAGAAATGTGATAATTTTATTGCCGTCATCTTTTTTGATAGTAAGGTCCAGCACTTCTCGGACCTGATCGAGAGTGATAGGTTCTGGTGGAGTGATACGGTCCTTAATTTTGTTGAGTTCGTCTTTGATTGTAAGTGACTCTAGGTTCTGATTCATGATTTTGTAATTTATGTGTTAGTAATTGAATTGTTTCGAGCCTTCTTTTATGAATAAGCTCGTGCTCTTCTTTAGTCATTGGCTTATAGACGAGTTCCATCAAGCGCAAAAGTTGAGTCCCTTTTGCGAGGGCCTCATCTTTGCTTATATCCACTCCAAAGCGAGCCTTGTAGAGCTCTTGGAATTTATTGATGTCTGCGTCCAAAAGCAACATAGCTATTCCGAGTAAAGCTTATTCTTCAAAGCTTTAATGCTGTCGAACATGGAACGTGCCTTCACCTCGACCTCGTCAGTGAAGTATTTGTTGGCGTATTCCTCGATACGAGGCTCACGCTTGAACATAAACAAGGCTTTGCGAGGATTATCGCGGTCCAGAGATTCAAGTTTGAATCCGAGGCACAGCAAAAAGCTGGCACAGCCCAAGTCGTATGTCGTAAAGACATCTGATGGATCAACGGAATCGTCCGAGGACCATCGTGTGGTTTTCTTTTTGATCATGGGTAATCGAATTAATTGGTAATGAATGCTCTAAACAAAAAGCCAAAGCATTGTGCTTTGACTGTAGTCGCCCGAGAGAAATAAATGGACGGAACGATTATGGGTTTAATGTGGGCTCAATGTGACCCGAGAAAAATCATGGCGCAAGCTTGTAACCGACACCTTTGATGTTTTTGATAATGTCCTTATTTTTAGCTTTCTTTGCAGGTAATATACCGAGTGCCTCTTTGATATTGCGTATGACAAAAGTGAGATTGCGTTTGGTGGTTTTTGAAACAGATTCGCCGAGAATATCTGCGTAGGTCACCTGATTGTTCTTAGCTGTGACCAGCTTGAGAAGGACCGCAAACTCCTGGCTCTTAGGATTAAAAATAGCCTGAACAGTATTCAAACGGACGGTAGCGGTAACCTTATCGATAGAAAGAGTGTTGGTCCCGATGGTGATGGAGACAAGATCGGTATCAGGCTTAACAGTTTTAACGTAATCACCAAAAGTGCTGATAACCCAGAAACTGACAGCTTTGCCGATAACGTTCAGGTCCCCGATTAGATCTTCTTGCTCAAGCTTTTTCAAGACAAGTATCTGCTCGTTTGTAGGGAATGATGGTTGATCTTTGAGTTGAAACTTTAAAATACCAGCCGGGCTTATCTGAGCTCTTTCATGTATTAAATCCTTGATGAATTGTAATTTTTCCGATGCCTTCATTTATGGTAATAGTAATATTCCCTTAATCTACTCTTTTTTCGAAGATTTTCCAATATAGTGAGTGTGAGTGTGGGGTAGCTAGGCTTTTTCGTTCTTTGAACATTGTATGGTTGACATATACCCCTAGGGGGTATATACTCTTGTTTATGAAATACATAGATGAAAAAGGGAAAGAGAAAATTATTAAGCAACTCAAGCGAATTGAGGGGCAGGTTCGCGGTCTACAAAAATTAGTTGAGAATGACACCTACTGCATTGATGTCATTACTCAAACATCGGCGGTCAAACAGAGTTTATCATCTGTTGAAGATGTATTAATGGAAAATCATTTAGGTCATTGTGTTCATCATCAGATGTCTTCTGGTCAAGTCGACAAAGCGAAAGGTGAAGTTCTTAAGGTTTATAAATTAAAAAGAAAATAAAATGAAGATATCAATATATTTAACATCAGGTTTAGTGGTTGTTGGCGTAATGTTAGGTGTTGCTTTCGGATACTATATAACTCCCGATTATAAAGTATCGATGTATGAGAAAAATAGTATGAGTCTTGGTCAGGCAGACAGGACTTTTGATTTGCGATATGTAAATGCCATGATTTCCCATCATCGTGGTGCAATGCTTCTTGCCGAACAATTAGGCAAGAATACAACTCGACCAGAAATGAAGACTCTTTCACAAAATATCTTAAATGATGAACCGAAGGCCATTGCCGAACTCTATTCTTGGAAAAAAGATTGGTATGGAGATACAAAAAGCGTGAGAGATCCAATAGTAGCAAATCTTGGTCCAGCAGGTGACACCTTTGATTTACGTTTTCTCAATGCAATTATAGCCCACCATGAGGCGGGTATAGTTATGACAAAAGAGACACGACTAAAATCTAGTCGAGCTCAGATATTGGATAATGCAAATGCAGTTGAGGTATTCCTTTCAAATGGCTTGGAAACACTTAAAGGTCTAAGAACTACTTGGTACAACATTTAATAACCATGACTACACAAATTTTAAAAGTTAAAGGGATGCATTGTGCTAGTTGTGCCTCAATTATTACCAAAAAGCTCAGTACAATGCCTCATATTCAATCTGTCTCGGTAAATTATGGAAATGAAAAGGCTAAGATCGATTATGATAACTCTCACGTTTCAATTGATTCAATGAATAAGGAGATAGGTAAGCTCGGGTATTCTCTTGTTTCTGGAGATAATATGACCACAGACGGACATGACCATGCTCTTATGAAAGCAGATGAACTCGGTGAACTCAAAAATAAAACTGAGTTTATTGTTCCGGTTACAATTGCAGTGTTTGCTCTTATGATATGGGACATTCTTGCTCGAACAACTACGTGGATGCCAAACCTGCCAATCCCGATGGTACTTTTTAATACCATTTCAATGGTCCTGGCAACGGTGGCATTGTTTTGGGTCGGTAAGCCGTATTTGCTTGGTGTAACAAGATTTATAAGACATCGTGTTGCGAACATGGATACTCTAATTGGTCTTGGCACGTTAGTTGCATACACTTACAGCATACTTGTAACACTTTTGCCTTTCTTAGGTGCCTTACTACGCGTTCCTGAGTATACCTATTTTGATGTAACAATTGTTGTTATAGGTTTTATAACATTAGGTAAATATCTAGAGGCACGATCAAAGAAAAAGACTGGAGATGCTATTGAAAAATTACTAAATCTTCAAGCGAAGACGGCTCTCGTTATTCGTGATGGTAAGGAGATTGAAATAAAGATTGATGAAGTGATTCACGGCGACAAAATTGTCATAAAACCTGGTAGTAAGATTCCGGTTGATGGACTAATTATTGAGGGTAGTTCATTTGTTGATGAATCGATGGTTACCGGAGAGCCAATTCCTGTTGAGAAAAAGATTGGTGACAGTGTTGTTGCTGGAACGATCAATACCAGTGGTTCATTTATATTTGAAGCTAAAAAGGTTGGCAAAGAAACTCTATTGTCTCAAATTATTAAAATGGTTGAAGAGGCACAGGGTAGTAAAGCACCGATTGAGGCTCTTGCAGACAAGATATCGGGCATATTTGTGCCAATCGTACTCATAATTGCTTTTGTCTCCCTTATTATTTGGCTTACAATTGGGTCTCAATTCATAGGTTTTTCGCAATCAATGTCTTTGGGTATCCTATCGTTCGTAAGTGTACTCGTCATAGCTTGTCCTTGTGCTCTTGGCCTCGCAACTCCAACCGCAATTATTGTTGGTGTAGGTAAAGGTGCACGAAATGGCATACTTATTAAAGACGCCGCCTCACTAGAGCATCTGCATAAGGTGGATACTGTGGTGGTGGATAAAACAGGCACCATTACGATTGGTAAGCCAACGGTCGTTAATATCCACAATGAATCTCGATTAAGTGAAGATGATTTCATTCGCATCATTGCAACCCTTGAAAGTAAATCTGAACACCCAATCGCACATGCTGTCACACAGTATGCTCAGGTCAAAAATATTTCTTTGGGAAAAGCATCAAGCTTCTCAATTATTCAGGGAAAAGGTCTCAAGGGTATTGTTGACGGTATGGAATATTTTATTGGCAACGCCCAATTGATGGGTGAGCTTAAAATTTCTTTTAATCAAAACCAGTTAAATCAGTACACCTCTCAAGGGAAGACGCCTGTGCTTATAAGTACCAAGAGTGATTTTATTGGGTTTGTCATGGTGGCAGATGAAGTGAAGAAAGAATCAAAAGATGCTGTAGCGAGTCTACATAAGCTTGGTATAAAAGTAGTCATGCTTACAGGTGATGATGAGAAGGCTGCAAAATACATAGCTTCGCAAGTCGGTATAGATGAAGTGATAGCTCATGTTTTACCGCAGGACAAGATGGATAAAATCAAAGCACTTCAAGCGCAAGGTAAAATCGTAGCTATGGCCGGTGATGGCGTGAACGATGCGCCCGCACTTGCTCAAGCTAATGTTGGTATCGCTATGGGTACTGGAACTGATGTGGCAATAGAATCAGCGGGTATAACACTTCTCCATGGTGATATTTCAAAACTTGTAAAAGCTATTAAGCTTTCAAAAATAACTATGCGAGGAATTAAACAAAATCTCTTTTGGGCTTTTATCTACAACATCATCGGCATTCCACTTGCTGCTGGTTTGTTTTATCCAGTCTTTGGTTGGTTGTTAAATCCAATATTCGCAGGCTTTGCCATGGCCATGTCGTCGGTATCAGTTGTATCAAATTCACTTCGTATTAAAGCTAAAAAATTATAATTACCATGACTACACACACACAAAAATACAATTTTCATGTACACGGTATGCACTGCAACGCTTGTGTGCTCATGACAGAAAGCGAGCTTGGAGACTTGCCTAATATCACTCACGTTAAATCGAGCCTTAAGAATCATTCAGTAGAAGTTACCGGAGACTTTGGAGATAAGACACCTGAGCAAATTGCGGAGGAGCTTACGATACCTCTCAGGCCTCATGGCTACACTGTTTCAGTTGAAAAACAACAGCACAATGCCAAGTGGGGAGACTTCAAAATTGCGGTTCCGATCGCCCTTGGCTTTGCTGTCCTCTTTGTGGTGCTGCAGAAAATGGGAATTGTTAATCTCGTAAGTGCTGGAAATGTAACCTACGGGACAGCATTCGTTATCGGCATTATTGCCTCACTCTCAACCTGTATGGCAGTTGTTGGTGGATTAGTCCTCTCGATGTCTGCTACGTTCGCAAAAGAAGGAGATAAGGTAAGACCGCAACTCATGTTCCATGCTGGTCGCATAGCCTCGTTTTTTGTGCTTGGTGGAGTGATTGGAGCCATAGGATCAGCGTTCACACTCAATACCTCGGCAACATTTATCCTAAGCCTGCTTATCGGTATCGTCATGCTTATTCTCGGTATCAATCTTCTCGATACATTCCAC
>CAYVXT010000065.1:0-10747 GCA_964455485.1 uncultured Candidatus Saccharibacteria bacterium | reverse complement strand
CCTGTGTCGAACTTACTACATGTCCAGCTTTTTTTACAAACTCAATAGACCATTTAGGATTCCTATCCTCTCTCCAAACAATAATTAATCTCTTACATGTGTCTCCGGGTTTCTCCGTGTTATTTGCAAGAAAATATCCAATTTCAATCCAAGTAGCTTCTGACGGTGCAACTCCAGGATTGGCAACCATAAAATCAGCAGATTTTACAGCTCTCAAGTCATCAGGGAAGAAAGTGTCTGGTGAGGTCTGGTCTGAATGGATTTCCCAATCGTGAAAGTCGCATCCCTCAATGTCTTTAAAAATTTCTTTCCAATTATTATCGTGTTCGTTTGATTGTCCCGCTAAGTATACTTTTATTTTTTTATTTTCCATAATTAATGGTCAATTTTTAATACTCGGATTGGTCTTAAATAAGATGTTCTGAAGTTTACTAAAATTCCCAGTTTTTTGTTAGTTTGTTGTAAATAATTTTGTATTTGACGATAGTATTCCTTACTTATTTCTCTGACCGATTTAAGTTCCAAAATTATTTTATCATCAACCAAAAAATCTAAAATATTCCCGGTATTTGACACTACAAGTTCTCGATTATACAAAATATTTTTTTCAGTTAATTTTTTCTCTATTAAATCCCCATACTGTTTTTCTCGAGCGTACTCTCCTAATTCTTTGTGTACCTCAAATAATATCCCTACAATAATGTAAGAAAGTTCTGGGTAAATAACCTTTGGACTAACCTTATTTATTGTTTCTTTACCTTCTTCCATTTTGTATTTGTCAAATAATTCGTTACTTCGTATTTAAAAGTCTCTAAATTCAGCTTCGGCGCCACTAAATTCTGCTTTCTCGAGAGGTTGGAAAGTTGCCTTCTTTTCATTGAAGAACAGTTCAACTTTACCTGTTGCACCATTTCTATGCTTTTCGATTAATATTTCAGCTATATTTGTTTTCTCATTTTCTTCGACACCTTTAGCCTTGTCTTCACGATGTATAAACATTACTACATCAGCATCTTGCTCAATAGAGCCTGAATCTCGAAGGTCAGAAAGTTTTGGCTTTCCTCCTCTTTGTTCTATGGCGCGTGATAATTGGGAAAGAGCTAACACTGGGACATCGAGCTCACGAGCAAGGTTTTTAAGTGATCGTGAAATTTCAGTTACTTGTTGTACCACGTTATCTACATTTCGGCTTTGAGTTGGAACCATAAGTTGTAAGTAATCAACCATAATAAGCCCAAGACCTTTTTCGTTTTTCAATCTTCGTGCAACCGCCCTCATTTTCAAAATATTATTTCCTGGTTGGTCATCGATATAAATTGGTGCCTTAGATAGAACGTCCAATGATTGCCTTATCGACGCAAAGTCGTCCTCCCGGCTTAGGCGGCCCGTCCTAAGCTTCCAGGCATCAACATTTGACTGGGCAGCGAGCATACGGTCAACGAGCTGCTGGGAGCTCATTTCAAGTGAAAAAATACCTACGGGTATATTATGATAAACTGCCGCTTGCCTAGCGATATCAAGTGCAAGAGAAGTTTTACCCACCGAAGGCCTAGCCGCCAAAATAATGAGATCAGATTTTTGGAAACCCGAAAGTTTACTATCTAAATCAGGAAATCCAGTAGGAACACCCCGTAAACCATCACCAGAGTTGTGTAATTTATCAAGTCTTTCCCAAGCTTCTGACAATTCATCTTTGAGTTCTGAAAATTTATGTACGCTTGAAATATTTGTGACCTCATAAATACGCTTCTGGGCTTGGTCAAGCATTTCCTCCAGTTCATGCGCTTCCTCATAGCCAATTGAAGAAATGAAATCAGCGGCTCCAATTAAGTTTCTTGCAATGTGCTTTTTTTGTATTATGACTGCATAATATGCGGCGTTTGCAGAGGAGGGAACTGAATTAATTAGATCGCTAAGGTATGCATTACCGCCAACTATTTCTAACTCATTCCGCTCTTTTAACCTCGCTGAAACCGCAAGCATATCAGTAGGGCTACGTTTACTAAAAAGTTCAAGCTCCGTTTCGTATATAATTCTATGTTTTTCACTATAAAATGAAGAAGGATTTATTAGGTCAGTTATTTCATACATTATTTCCGGTCGCAACATAATAGAGCCAAGCAAAGCCTTTTCAGCCTCCAAATTATGTGGTGGTATTCGTAAGTTAGTTTTTTTAGGTTCTGCCATGCATACATGATAGCTGAAAGTCGAAGCTTATCAAACTTCAAAAATGCATAAAATGTGTGGAACAAGTTGATAACTATTTGTGGTAAAATACAAAAATGGCAACCCTATATACATATCAGTCGTCCAATACCATTAAAACCTATATTTTAATGGCTATTTTCTTTGTGTTTATTGGAGTAATTGGTTATTTCTTGGCATACCAATACAACTCACCTGAACTCTTTTATTTTGCTGTTATATTAAGCATAATTATGAATGCTGTAAGTTATTGGTACTCTGACAAGATCGCTCTGTCTCTTTCTGGGGCAAAGGAGGCAAATCGTAGTCAAAATTTTGACCTATTTACGATAGTTGAAAATTTATCGATTACATCAGGTTTACCAATGCCAAAAATTTACATAATAGAAGACAGTGCTCCAAATGCATTTGCAACAGGTCGTGATAAATATCATTCTTCAATCGCAGTAACATCTGGATTATTGGAAAGATTAAATAAACAAGAGCTGGAAGGAGTTTTAGCCCATGAGATATCTCATATCGGAAATCGCGACATATTACTCATGAGTATAGTTGTTGTTTTGGTCGGGCTCATTTCTATTATTGCTGACTTCTTCCTAAGAAGTAATTTAGTTAGTAGAAAAAATAGTGACAGAGAAGGGGGAGGATTTTTGACTATTGTAGGAATCTTGCTAATCATCTTATCGCCGATCATTGCTACAATTATCAAACTTGCCATATCAAGGCGTCGAGAATATCTTGCAGATGCAAGTGCTGCGCTACTGACTCGATATCCTGAAGGTCTAGCTAGTGCTTTAGAAAAAATAGCTTCATATTCTAGCCCAATGAAAAATGTACATGCGGCTACTGCGCACATGTTTATATCAAGTCCATTTTTTGGTACCACAAAAAGTTTTTCTAATTTGTTTAGCACTCATCCGCCAATTGTAGAACGCATCAGAATACTTAAAAACATGTCTTTATAGTCTTTGGCAAAACTTCATTTGAAGGATATAATTTTATTATGAGAGTCATTAAACTTTTGGCAATTGTCTGTGTAATAGTATTTTTTGTTTTGTTTGGCAGAGCTATGCGCGGTTCGTATAGTTACAAAAGTCCTGAATTGAAAGTAGCTCAATATTCCGATAAGACTATTACAACGAGTGCTGTCGCTCTAGATACAAGGTTTCAGGCACTTGCTTTCAGTCCTGTCAAAAACAATGCAGATGGTGGATTTAGATCTAATTTGGCTTCTATTATTGAGTCCATTAAATCTATATTTCGGAAAAACGAGACAGTTAGTAGAAATGAACATGGCACATGGCTTTGGACTCCTACTTTGGCAATGTCTGATGATTATATGGAAGACATATTAAATACTGCTAAATCTGAATCAGTAGATACACTTTATTTATCAATTGACTCATATCTAGATATTTTCATAATGGAAGATGGTCCCAAAAAGGTAGCACTAAAGGATGAATTTATAAGAAAAGTTGAAAAATTTATAAGCTTGGCATCGGAGAGGGGTATCAGTGTTGATGCTGAGGCGGGATGGAGAAACTGGGCTGAGCCCGGACATGTTTATAAACCACTTGCAATCGCTAATTTTGTTATTGAATATAACAATACTCATCAGGTTGGATTCCGTGGACTTCAGTATGACATAGAACCTTACTTACTAGATGAATACAAAACAAATCCCGAAAGGGTCCTTTATAATTTTGTTTCGTTAGTAGATCAAACTATCGAACACTTAAATGATAAAGTGGCTCTATCTGTAGTTATACCTGAATTTTTTGATAAAAAAGATAGGCAATCACCATTTTTTTCATATAACGGAAGCAAAAATTCCGCTTTTGGACACTTGCTAAATATTCTAGATAAAAGAACTAATAGTTCGATAATAATCATGTCATATCGTAATTTTGCAAAGGGCAAGGACGGTTCCATTGAGGTATCTAAAAATGAAATGAGAACAGCAAAACTGGGTAGACATTCGACAAAAATTGTTTTAGCACAAGAAACAGGTGATGTCGAACCTGATTACATAACATTTTTTAATACCTCAAAACCTTATTTCTATGAGCAAATCGGCATTTTAGAGGCTGGATTTGATCATAATTCATCATTTGGAGGCACTGCTGTACACTATGCCAATGCATATTTCGGTCTGAAGTAATCTTCATTAAAGCTTCATCTACATTTGGTATAAATATAGAAGCTTTATCAAAAAGGCTAATTAACTTAATATATTTAAACCATGAGGATACTAATTGTCGAAGACGAAAGAGACCTGTCAGAGAGTTTGAAAGAAGGTCTCATGAAAAAAGGCTACGCAGTAGATGCCATGGAGGATGGTGAAAAAGCTTTCAAAAGGCTTGCTCTCAACCATATTGACTATGACTTGGTAATATTGGATCTCATGTTGCCTGGCATGGATGGAATTGAAATTACCAAGATGCTTCGGGAGAGAAAGATTATGATTCCAATTTTAATACTTACAGCAAAAAGTGAAGTAGATAGTAAAGTAAATCTACTTTTGACTGGGGCAGATGATTATATTTCAAAACCGTTTGTATTTGAAGAATTGTGTGCTCGAATTCAAGCCATATTTAGACGACCGAAAAATGCTTTGCCTGGCATTCTAACTTTAGATGACATTCAACTAGATTCTTCGTCACGAAAAGTTTATAAAAATAATAAGGAAGTCATTCTTACATTGAAAGAATTTGTGCTACTTGAATATTTTATGCGGAACCCTGACAAAGTCATAAATCGTGAAGAATTATTGAGTCATCTGTGGGATTTTAATTATAATTCTTTTAGCAATGTAGTTGATGTTCATGTAAAAAATTTAAGAAAAAAGCTAGGTGGAAACTCAAATTTTGATATTTTAGAAACGGTGCGTGGTGTAGGGTATAGATTGAAAAAATAAATAGTAGTTTGAAGGTTTGAAAACAAACCTTCATGTGTGGTTCACAATGCCTCTGTTAGACTCTATCTTACAGAGGCTTTTAGTTTAATAAATTAGGCAAAACTATCATTGTGATTACAATATGCAAAATGCAACTTCTTTGGAAAGTACTAGTTTAGATGTACGTCCTGTTACTAAAGGTGTAGCTCTTTGGTCATTATTTTTCTTTGTAGTCTATCTCATTCTTCTTATTAAGGCGATTTCATTCCAATACATAACTGACCATGTATTTTTCGGTATTTATAGTTTTATAGTTACGTCATATATTCTCTCAAGGTTTATTCTGGCTTATTTTCACAAGTCTGTGCCAATTGATTATGATTATTTGCCAACTGTCTCATTTGTGGTTCCTGCAAAAAATGAGGGTGACAACATCAGAAAAACTCTAATGCAATTTGGTGATACAAATTATCCTTATCAAAAAATGGAAGTTATAGCAATAAATGATGGGTCAGATGATAACACTCTAAATGAAATGCAAGCGGCAAGAGACATTTTGGCTCCAAAATTTAAGAGATTTTTAGTTATTGATTGGAAGCAGAATAGAGGAAAACGAGAAGGAATGGCAGAGGGAGTGAAATTAGCAAAGGGTGAGATAGTCGTGTTCGTTGATAGCGATAGTTTTATTGATAAGGACTGTGTAAGAAATTTGGTCAAGTATTTTAAAGATGAATCGGTTGGCGCAGTATCTGGACACACTGATGTTTACAATTACGATACAAATCTACTAACCAGAATGCAGTCTGTACGTTATTACATATCATTTAAAGTATATAAGGCAGCTGAATCAGTCTTTGGTATGGTCACTTGTTGCCCGGGGTGTTGTAGTGCATATAGAAGGAAATATTTAAATGAGTTTATTGATGAGTGGCTCGATCAAAAATTTCTTGGTAAAAAATGTACATTTGGCGATGACCGTTCATTAACAAATTTTGTTATTAGAAAATACAAAGCATTATATTCACCTGAGGCCAAAGCTGTTACTGTTGTGCCTGATACATTTAGAAAATATATGAAGCAGCAGCAAAGATGGAAAAAATCTTGGGTTCGGGAGACGTTGATTGCAAGCTCATTCATATGGAAAAGAAGCCCTGGAGCAGCAGTATTTTTTTATTCTTATGTCTTTCTAGCTCTAATATCACCTGTAGTTTTTTTTCGCGCCATGTTTATCGAACCTATTATGCAGGGTTCGTTTCCCTATGTTTATTTAACAGGTTTATTGCTTATGCTTGTGCTGCACGGAATATATTACCGAATCGAAGTAGGTGATAAAAAGTGGATCCCTGCTGTAGGTGCTTTTTGGTTCACTACTGTGATACTTATATGGCAGTTACCATGGGCAGGATTTACAATTTCAGATACAAGATGGGGTACCAGATAACTCAAATGCGATGTATTTCAATCAATCAAAAGATAAACTCATAAAACTATTGATTATTGGTAGCACACTTATAATACTAGTAATGTCAAGTTTTGTTGCGAATCATAAATACAAAGTATCTAGTGGATTAAAACTTTATGCCAGAAGATTTGTTGAGGAAATTTCATATACTATATCTCAAAAAATTGCAGCAAACATAAGGGAACGTGGTGTTAGTGCCGCTTTACTTTCAAATTTTGGATCTCAGAAAGAAATAGATCCATTTGAGGAAGCAAAGTCGATTCCTGTTGTCACATATCATGGGTTGCCAAGCGAAGGTGAAGGTCAATTATCACATAAACTTGTACTTGAGCAATTAAAAGCTTTACGTGATGATGGTTGGGAGACTATATCACTCGAGCAGTTTGAAAATTTTATGAATGGTAAGGAAGTGTTAAGAAAAAAATCATTTTTACTAACTTTTGATGATGGTAGAAAGGATTCGTTTTATCCCGCTGACCCTATTTTAAAAGATCTGGGGTATAACGCGGTAATGTTTGCAATAACCAAAAAATCAATTGGAAACCTCTCTGAAGATTCGTCCTACTATTTATCTGAGTATGAATTAAAAAATATGGACCAAAGTTCGAGATGGGTTGTGGAATCTCATGGCAGGGATAGTCATGATTGGTACTTTGTAGATGACAATGGTAATACAGGGCACTTCTTTGGTAACAAACTTTGGCTTCAAAATGAGCAACGGATCGAAACTGACGATGAATATTTAGAAAGGATTAAATATGACTTGACACGATCCAAATCAGAGCTTGAAACTACTCTTGATAGAAAAATTACTGTGTTTGCTCTTCCTTTTGGTGAATACGGTCAGAGCAGTATAAACTATTCCCAATCAAAGGAAATACTTTTAAGTGAATTAAAGAAAATTTATAACTTTACATTTTATCAAGTTTGGCAAGGTGAAGGCGAAACCTTTAACTATCCACGTGATAATCAGTTCATGGTAAAACGAATAGAACCGCAATTGGATTGGAGTGGGGAATACTTAGTTTCAATGTTGAATTCTGGTTTAGTCAAAGATTTGCCATATAAAACTGAATCATATGGTATGGAGTGGGTACAAAGTTGGGGTACTGTAAATGGTGGTAATGAACTTACCCTGACAGCCAAAAAAAATACAGGCGGTGCTACGGCACTACTCAATGGGTCATACCTTTGGCAAGATTATGACTTTTCTAGTGACGTAAAACTGATAAATGGAAGCAATGTTGTTTTGTTCGGACGGAGAGAAAATAATAAAAACTATTTTGGTTGTAATTTCGAAAGCAATAAGGTTTCGATCAAGGAGTTAGATAATGGTATTTCAAAAAACTTGGTAACCGTCAATGCGTTAATGCCAAAAAATGTGCAAATAAATTTATCCGCAAGATTTATAGGTGACACAATAACCTGCCTAATCGATGGAGAAGAGGTTATTTCAAGAACTGTGGGTATGCACTCAAAAGGCGGTGTTGGTGTCGAGGTTTGGAATCGTGGACTAGGTTCTGCTGAGGCGGTATTTTCAAATATTAGCATATCGCCTTTGTAACATAATAATGTGAACAAATTGTCGATTGGATTTGCAACAGCAATAGAATTTGTAGGAGTTACAATTTTAGGATTTTTAATGTTCTCGAGTATTATGAACAACAATAATGAACCTGTATCAACGACAACTGGACCGGAAGTGTTTTTATACACTTTCAATCAACCTGGAACATTACAAGAAGCAGGAGACATGGATGATAGTTCAAGCAAGTATTGGTGGCTAGACTCTGGTGGAAAACTAGAAATTTCTGACGGTTCTGCAAAAACGAATTTCAATAAAATGAAGTCATTTGAAAAATGGCGATTGAAATATGCTATATCCAATCCAAAAGATACTGACCAGGGGTATTACCCTCAAAACATTTTTCGTCTTGTTAGTAGACAGCAATGGAGGAACTTTTCCGAACAAGCTGAGTTTAAATTGGCTAGATACAATGTAAGCGACAGTGTAAACAGAAATGAATCAAATGGTGTTTTATTCTTCCTTAGGTATCAAGATGGTGATAATTTATATTATGCAGGCATTAGAGTAGATGGTAATGCGGTAATAAAGAAAAAACTTAACGGAGTTTATTACACCTTGGCACTGAATAAGATTTTTGAAGGTGAGTACGATAGATACAAAAATCCAAATTTAATACCAATTGGTGTGTGGTTCGGTCTTAAGGCCGAAATAATTACAAGAAACGATAATACTGTACTAATCGCACTTTATTCAGATCAAAATTTGGACGGTGAATGGATTAAAGTGTCAGAAGCTGTTGATTCTGGTAGTTTGAATTTAATACCAAACATATTATCTAGTGGTTATGTTGGAGTAAGAGGGGATTTTTTCGATTTCAGCTTTAGGAATTTTAGAGTTGAAAATTTCTAATATAAAAACCTCGCTAAATGCGAGGTTTTTATACGGATCGTACTTAAAAGCTATATTCCAGCTTCATCGGCACCGATATCCCAAATCCCTGATCTTAAATCTCCATCAAAATCATCACTAAATAATCCTGACAGTGGATTTGATACGCCACGATCTTTTGCTCCTGTATCAGAAGTTGCAAGATGTACATCGCCAGTAGCAGAATTTACAAAACTAAATATCTGATTTGATCTAGAGTTTGCTCCGGGTGCACCATTACCATCATCTTCGGCGTTGTAGTTTGAGCCTGATGCGAAGTTACCAATAAAGCCAACCATACCTTTCTGACCTTTTGCAAAAAGCGAGTTCACTACCTTCATTGAGCCACTTACCTCACTTATATAACCGTAAGTGTTGTTGAAGGAAGTGTTGTTGATGTATTGCGCTCCGGGATAGTCATTATCAAACGCTGTTGTGCATCCATAAACAACATTGTTGAATACGTATGAATTTCCAGATGAGCCTGAGCCAGGGAATCGAGTGGTGATACCTATACCAGAACCATTACTTAGCACGCATCGTACTACAGAGTTTGAGATCCTGTTGTCTATATTTGTTGATGATTGATTGGCGTTGCTTGTTTTAATACCAATATAACTTCCTCCATTTGTAATGTTTAACTGAATTTGAACACCATCAATTCTGATGTGAGAAGGAATATTGTTATAGAGTACGTTTGTGTTTGTTCCAACAAGTGTATATCTTGCGGAGTCATGCGGAGCTTTAGCTCTATTATTTGCGTTTGTTGTAATAAGTAAGTAATTTTCAGCAGATGTTACCATGTCGAATGGTTGTTGATTTACTGGATTCATGTCAGGTCCACCGGCTCCATCAAGATATATAGTGACGGGTGAAGTCAAAACATTTGGTAAGGAATTTATAGCTTCCAGTAGTGATGCATAAGCTCTGTTAGTACCGGTAGTGCCATTTGTAGTACCGTCACCTCCAGCAGTCGATGCCGTGTTTACATATTTTACTACCATTCCAGATGGAGGAGGTGGAGTAATGTCAGTTTTAGTAGTTGTACTTACTTCTGTTGATTGAGTTGAATTGTTGTTTGCAGCATCATATGCCGAAACCTTGTAGTTATACAAAGTATTTGGCAGAAGAGAACTATCTGTAAATGCTACTTGGTTCGTTGTTGCCACTTGGCTTCCATTTCTAAATACTTTGTAGCCAGTTACTAGAACGTTGTCCGTTGAAGCCACCCAGTTTAGTTGTATTTGTGATGAAGAAAGAGCGGTAGCTGTAAGACCTGTTGGTGTTGAAGGAGCTGTTGTGTCAGAAGCTCCTGCGGCTGTAGTAAATGTGCGATTTGTATCGACTCGTTGGTTTCCTGCCGCGTCAGTAGTTCTTATCCTGTAATTGTACAGGGTTTGTGGATTTAATCCGTTTAATGTTACAGAGTGGGTGGTGACTAAAGCACTGTCTATTGGAGAAGAATTTCCGTAAGAAGTAGTTAGGCCATACTCAATTTGGGAATTTGATTGTTCATTCGTTGTCCAATTTATTGTAGCTGAGCTGCTACTTATATTCGTTACAGTCACACCAGAAACTGTTGGCAAGGTTGTGTCGTATACAATAGTATCTGTAAATGCCCCTGACCAGTTGTTTGCAGCATCTTTAAATTGTACATATACAGTTTTGTTGCCCGTTCCTGAAGATAGAGTCCAAGTCTTAGTTGCTGCAAAAGCTTCTGCGGCAGAGT
>CAYVXT010000064.1:0-10700 GCA_964455485.1 uncultured Candidatus Saccharibacteria bacterium | reverse complement strand
TAGGAGCCCAGAAACATGTGATAGCAGCAGCTGTGATTGTTATACCTCGCTCTCTCTCTTGTTCCATCCAGTCGGTGGTGGTTGCTCCCTCGTGCACTTCACCAATTTTGTGCTGTGCGCCTGTGTAATACAAAATACGCTCGGAAGTTGTTGTTTTGCCTGCATCAATGTGAGCAATTATTCCGAAATTTCTTACTTTATCTAGCGGGTAATCACGGTTCATGTTAATAAATCAAATCTTATATCTCAAATCTAACAATTTAAGACTCTATTAATTTTTAATATTTTTTATCATTGTTATAATACTTGCTGCTAGAATTTTTGCAATTTGTTCTGTTTCATTAATGATTTCGTTACTACCACCCCCTTTTTTTAGTTGTACCAATTTCTTTTGATCGTTTTAACCAAAAAAACGTCTCGTTTGCAGATTTCAGTGTGTGTCTATAAAAATTTATATAATCCTTTCTCAAATTCTTGCTTCATTCTATTTATTCAGATTTGAGATTTGATTTATTAGGTATAATTACCAAGCGAAGTGGGCAAATGCTTTGTTTGCCTCTGCCATTTTGTGTACGTTTTCACGTTTCTTTATAGCCTCTCCTTCGTTTTTAGCGGCAAGCATTATTTCTTCAGCAAGTTTGTCATGCATTGGCTTCCCTTTCTTAGATCTTGCTGCGTCGATTATCCATTTCATTGAAAGATAAGATCTTCGTTCAGGCCTTACTTCTCTAGGTACTTGGTAGTTTGCACCTCCAACTCTTCTTGACCTTACTTCCATGGTTGGACCTGCATTTTTAAGGGCTGTATCAAACACTTCCATTGGGTCTTCTACTTTTGCCCTCTCTTTTATTAGATCAAAAGCACCATACACCACTTTTCGTGCAGTATTCTTTTTACCCTTTTCCATTACATAGTTTATAAATTTCTCAACCTTTTCAGAATTAAATACTATGTCAGGCTTTACTTTATTTCTGTTTTTAACACTTCTTCTCATGAATTATTATTTAGCATCTTTAGGTCTCTTTACGCCGTAGCTCGAACGTGAAGTCCTTCTTTTATCTACTCCTTGAGCATCAAGCTTGCCTCTTACTACTGTGTACTTTACACCGATATCTTTTACCCTACCGCTTCGAACAAGTACTACAGAGTGTTCTTGCAAATTGTGGCCTATACCTGGGATGTAAGCGGTCACTTCCATACCATTAGTTAAACGAACTCTGGCGATCTTTCGAATAGCAGAGTTAGGTTTTCTAGGAGTTTTTGTAGTCACTTTAGTGCACACACCTCTCTTGAAAGGTGAATTGTAGTAAACTGGCCTGTTTTTCAAAGTATTAAAACCATAGGTAAGACCCATCGTCTTTGATTTGGTGCGCGCTGTCTTTCTTTTCCTTTTTATTAGTTGGTTTATTGTTGCCATTCTGTTTAACGCATAGCTTCCCGGAAATTTTTGGGGGAGCCATTTCTTAAAAACCCTGAAACCAGGGTCCGGATTATCCTAATATATTTAGGAATAAAATGCAACTATTCGGTCATTTCCCGTACCTTTTTAATTATGGTGTCTGCATCTACATCTGTTTTTATAAGATATGTGAAGCTCCCACCCTTCATCGCTTGGGCGACTGACTCTGCATTTTCAAGCACAGTGAGCATTATGACTTTTGCGTTTTTGCCCCAATCATCTTCCCTAAGTTTTTTGAGCATATCAAGGCCATTCATTATAGGCATCATTACATCTAGCAAAATGATATCTGGGTGTTTTTCGAGCGCCATTTTAAGTCCCTCTTCCCCGTTTTTCGCTTCGTGTGCTTCAAATCCAGAGATCTTCAACTTATCTCCAAGAACTAAGCGTAAATTCTCATCATCATCAACTACCAGAACCTTCTTTTTATTTTCGATCATGTTAAAAAAATATTTTTAAAATGTGGCAATAAAAGTGCTACCTTTGTTTTCTTCGGAAACAAAGTCTATGCTGCCTCCCATGGCCACCAATATTGATTTTACCAAATAAAGACCAAGTCCAGTACCTTGGGACTCACTTTTGACTTTTGCGTTTTCGGCCCTAAACATTTTAGTGAATATTTTATCTTTATCTTTTTCTGGAATACCAATACCGTTGTCTGTTACTGTTAGTTGTGTTTTGCCGTGCATATTTCTGAATTTTATTGATACTGTACCCATGTTGGCTGTGTATTTGATTGAGTTAGATATCAAATTTTGAGCTACTATCCTCAGCCATTTTGGATCGGCATTAATATTTGTAGATCCGCCAAAATCTTTTGTAATAGAGAGGTGTTTGGTTGTAATTTGTGATGACAATTCGAGTAAAATACTGTCTACCATTTCTCGTACATCGATTTCCTTCTTATCAACCTCTATTGTGCCGCTTTCTATTCTCGATATGTTTAATAGAGTGTCTACTATTTCAACCATATTTTCATTTACACGATAAATTCTTTCTAAATAATCCTGTTGTTTTGAATTGAATCTTCCAAATTCTTGAGACAGAAGCATATTTGAATACCATTTGATTGTCGCTGCTGGTGTTCGGAGTTGGTGAGATGCCAATGATACAAACTCACTCTTTGCTTTATCAAGCTCTTTTTCTTCGGTAATGTCGACTATAGTTGCAAGGCCAACTTTACCTCCAGGGTGCCTACCCTCCATTCTAAATACAGAAAGTAGAGCATAACGTTCCTTACCTGATTTTGTAATAAACTTTATCTCCTCTCGGTTTATTGGTAAATGTGATCTGAAAAAACCAAGTAATTTTTCTGCAGTTTCAATTTCGTCTTTAGCTACAAACCCAAACAGATTTTTCCGTTCAATTTCTGATGGCGTTGCTCCAAAAAATCTTAATGAGGCTTTGTTTGGGTCCAAAATTTCCCCATCGGCATTCAGTGTCATATATGGTAATGGGCTTTCCTCGTACAGCTTACTGAGCTGATTTAGTGATTTGTATAGACTAATCGTCCGCATCTCGGCGACAAGTTCTGCTCTCGTTCGAGCTCCCAAAATTAGATAGATGATATAGCTTAGAAAAACACTTGTGCATATTAATAATATATATATGACCACTTCAGTAGCGATTTCCTTTGTTACATTTGGTCCGAAATATATTTGAGGACTGTCTAAAATTTCGTTAAGGGAAATAAATGAAAAATAAAGAATTATTGAAAGAATAATGAATGAAAATAATGATATGAGAAAGTGTTTAAAACTATTTTTCATTGGTTTAGGACGGTAAACCTGTTAGAAGATAAAAAATGTATCCTATAAGGGGGCTTATAGCTCTCGATATTATAGAGATGAACAAGATTATTATGATAAAACCATACCTTTCTAGTGAATCTCTTACTGATTGCCATCTGTAAGGTAATATTGAAAAAAGTATTTTTGACCCATCAAGTGGTGGTATTGGCACCAGGTTGAAAACTGCAAGTGCTATATTTGTCGCAATTACCATTACAGAAAGAGCTAGAAATTGCTCATTTATAATATTCCCCACATAACCAAATCTAATTATTAAGCCAAAAATGATTGCTATAGCCACATTAGATAAGGGTCCAGCTACGGCTACTAATGCTTCTCCAAATCTTCGAGGAATACCAAACTTTTCTGGTTCTAAATTGTAAGGATTAAATGGTACAGGTTTTGCCCAACCAATCACGAAGCCTCCAAAAACTGCTGTGAGTATTGGCACCAATACTGATCCAACTGGGTCAAGGTGTGTTAATGGGTTTAAAGTTAGTCTACCTTCATATTTTGCTGTGGGGTCGCCAAGGGCTAGTGCGGCATAACCATGAGAAACCTCGTGTATGACCACTGATATTATAAGTATGAATATGATTATCAAATATTCCATTTTAGTTTAGCGAATGTTGCGACGCGTTAATTAATATGATAACATACTGCCGTTATGGCAAAGATGTGTGCAATCACAGGTAAATCATCACAGGTAGGCGGTAGGTACTCAAACAGGACCCGTGCTACCCAGTTTAACCCTTGTGGAAATACAAGGCGTTTTGCCAATCTCCAAAAAAAGCGCATTTTTGTGCCTGAACTAAATAAATCCTTTACTCTCACACTTTCCACTACTGGCATTAAGACTATTCAAAAGAAAGGTGCTTACGCTGCTCTTAAGGATGCGGGAGTGATATAAAGCTGAGAGCTAAGAGGAAAATCCAAATATCAAATTTCAAAAGCAGCGCCCTCCGGGCGCTGCTTTGCTACCCAAACCCCTCATTTTAAGCCAAATTTATCTATTGACTTGTATAATAAATGGGTGTATAATATAAAAAAAGCCATAACATTCAATAGTATGAGTTTTGTGGTTTTAAAGAAAGAGGTTCTTTACAGTGCTTTCCAAAGAAAGTGTCCAAAACTTGAGCTCCTTGGGAAGTCTGGCAAAGACTTTTCAAGAGCTTGAGAAGCAATTGAAAGATTCTGCTGTACAGAAGCGATTTGCCGGCAATGTTTTTTTACTGATGGGCCTGCATCGTATGACGATTGATAGTCTAGCAAAAGCCAGTAGTTGTAGTCAGAGTACTATGTCTCGTCTACTTTCTGGTAAGGGTAAGTTTGACAGAACGAGCCCTCTGATTTTCGGCAGTATCGCGCTAACCCTTGGAGTTAATGCCAACACTCTGTTATTTATCGATCTTCGAGAGGAGTTCGTGGAGCTATTAAAAAAGATCGAAACCACCTAACCGCCCACAACAGGACAAGATCCGTTGGAGGGCGGATTTTGTTCTATTTAATTCTAAGATTTACCCCGTCACTTTCAAATACTATTCTCCCCACTTCGTCAGTGCGGAGGATTTGGGAGCCGAATTTGGTAAGGGAGTCCAAGACTTCCTTGTGTGGGTGGCCGTAGCGATTGTCTTTGCCAGATGAAATAACGGCGTATTTTGGAGAAACAGCACTTACAAACTCCTCGCTTGTAGAAGTTTTGGAGCCATGGTGTCCGGCTTTGAGCACGTCACTATCAAGAAGGGATTCATAAGGTTTGACTGAAGAAAGCATAGCTTTAGACTCCAAGTTCACCAGATACTTTTCTATATTTTCAGGTGAATCTCCAGTAAGTAAAAACTCACTTTCGCCATAAACAAGCCTGGCTACTATGGAAGCTGTATTTGTTTCCATTCCATCGGGATTTAGTGTGGGATATAAAATTTGTAAAACTGCCCCGTCTCCTAAATCAATTATCATCCCTCTCCTTGCTTCTATTGTTTTTGCATTTTCGGCTATCACTCTATTTTTTAATTCTGCATATGTGCCTGTGTCCCCCTCTACCCCCGGTTCTATAAAAAGATCTACCTTAAATTTATCTAAAACATCGTTTAACCCACTTATGTGGTCACTGTCAGGATGAGTGGCTATTACTACATCGATTGATTTGTCATAAAAAGGCATTACCTTGCCTAATTCTCTCAAAACACTTCTTGATGGTCCCCCGTCTATCAGTATTTGGTTCCCACTAGGCGAATCTATAAAAATAGCATCCCCTTGGCCTATATTTAAGAATGCTACCGTCAGCTTTTGCTTGTTTCCTGAAGTTAGTGATATGTAAGCTAAAAGAGAGGCAATAAAAAACAACAATATAAGTACGGCAAGTCTGGTTTTTAATCTTGGGCTCATTTGTTAATGATATAATACTGAGACATTAATATAAATTAAGTGGAAAGGGTTGTGCGGGTCGTGCTCCAAAGGACGTATCGCACGACACGATTTCGCTAAATCGTATGAAAAAATTTGAAGCAAAAGAGTTTAACCTGCCTGCGCAGGCAGGCATAGGAGAATTGAAAGGCATTTCCCAGAAAACAATTGAAGAACACATAAAGCTTTATCAGGGTTATGTAAAGCACGCGAATTTGATTTTAGAGAAAATGCCAGAGTATGCAATGTGGGCAGAGAAGGATCCTTTTGTTACCTACTACAACTCAGAACTCCAAAGAAGGTTTTCGTTTGAATATAACGGTATTAGAAATCATGAGATTTATTTTGATTCCCTATCAGGTGGCGCCAAAGAAATTTCTGATGGTGATTTGAAAAATAAAATAGAAGAAGATTTTGGATCATTTGATGAGTGGCTCGCAAATTTTAAAAATATCGGATTAACTAGAGGTATTGGTTGGGCGATTCTCTATTGGGACAGAAAAGATAAAAGACTTTTGAATGCCTGGATTGATGAGCAACATTTAGGTCAACTTCAAGATTGTGCACCAATACTTGCATTAGATATGTGGGAGCACTCATATGTCGCCGACTATCAACCAAGCGGAAAGAAACAATACATTGAAGATTTTTTTGAAAATCTAAATTGGGAAAGAGTCGAGAGTAATTTTACAGAAGCCATAAAATAAAAGTCTTTAGATAAAGAGTTAATAAATATTCTAAAATAATTTTAGAAAAGTTTAATAATGCGAAACAGCTGGGGATACCCAGCTGTTTTTGGTCTTACGATCCGGCTTCTCGGTTCCAACGTTGCGTTAGCGAATACGCCACCACGCAGAGTAGCACAATAGTGAGCATGACCAACTTTTTCCAGAGCCTTTGTAAGTACATAAACTCTCCTATAAACACATTACATTTTTTTAGTATTAAAATCAAACTGATTTTTAAAATACAAAAAGCAAGCTCCCACATACCATAAAATTAAAAACCAAAACGGGAGATTTATGGAGATGGTGGTAAGGGGAATGTTGGCAAAAAATTCTGTGATAAAAATTATTGAGCTCGATATGATATGGGCCACAGTGGCTGTCGGCCATGCAATAAAATTTCCAATGAGTGGAATAAATCCGAGCACTCCTGTTGCAAGTCAAAAATACATAATTATTGGTACAAAAGGAAGAACTAAAAAGTTAACTAAAAAAGAAATTAATGAAACAAAACCTGACATTCTAATGATGATTGGTAAAAGGAAAATTTGGACAGCTAATGTTGAGTAAACAATTTCTCTAATATCCCATTTTGGGGTTATAAATTTTTCTAAGCCTGCTTTGTAAAAAATATTTGCAACGATCGGTGAAAACAAAATCAATCCCAGTGTTGCCATAAAAGAAAGTTGGAAAGAAGGGTCTGCATAAAGAGTCATTGGGTTCCAAACGGTCATGAAAAAAGCGGTAATAAAAAGTGCTCTCAGTGCGTCGTTTGGGCGACCATAATTTTTCGCAAGTAGTGCGATAATAGCCATCACTGAGGCTCGTATCACCGTGGCTCCAAATCCGACCATTGCAGCAAAAAGGAAGACAAAAATTATTACTGCCGCGAACTCAAATTTTTTACCATTAATTTTTCGTGTGGCTATAAGTGTCCAAGAAACCAGGAGTGTTATGTTATACCCCGAAAGAACAATGATATGAATGAGACCAACTTTTTTAAAATCATCTAGTAAGCTTTCTCCCAATGATTGTTTGGCTCCAACTGTTACCCCGGCTATAAGAGATGCACTTGGTTCAGGCACAACAATTGAAATATTTTTAACAAAATTATCTTTCAGTTTGTACAAAGCCCCAACAATTTTGTTGCTAGCACCACCTTCAATTTTTTCAATTTTTGGCCGATAAATAATAAAGTGAATTTTGTCTTTTGCAAGGTAGGAAACATAATCGAAATTTACTCCACTGTCATTTGTAAAATTTTTTGGTAAATCTAATTTTCCTGAAACTGAAATTTTGTCTCCATATTCATATTGAGGGAAGCGATCAGAAACTACCAATATTTTCTCGTCACCACCCAATGAGTTTTGATCTATCGAAACTGTGTAACGGTTTGATGAATCTCTTATATCTGGTTCCTCAACTATTTGAGCAATGAAGGAAATTTCTTTGCCTACATAATTCAAAAGGTTTGGATCAGGGTTTGTGTTGGTCATGCTCAACCTCATCATTCCAAACGAACAAAATAAAACACACAAAATTATTTTGTGTGTTTTATTTTGTTCTCTCCATAGTGCCAATGAAGCTGCTGAAACTAAAGCTATCAAGGCGGTATAACTCCAATGCAGAATGAAAATATTTTGAAAAATTATACCGAGCGCAAATGAAACAGTTAGCGCGTAAATCATTATAAGCTAATGAAACAATTTATATCCTTGTTTTGAGCCGTTATATAAAGAAACTTGCTTGCCATCGGCAAAACTGGTTGCGATTTCATCACACCTGTCATTCAGCTTGTGTCCGGAGTGGCCCAAAACTTTTTTCCATTCAACTTCCCTCTTTTCCATTTCTTCTAAAAGGGTGAGCCACAAATCCTTGTTCAAAACATCTTTTCTGTCTTTGGTTTTCCAATTATTTTTTTGCCAATTATGTATCCAAATAGTGGCACCTTTCATCAAATATTCTGAGTCGGTATATATTTCAATTTTTGAATTTAGAGGAGTGTTTTTTAGTCCCTCAATCGCCGCACTCATCTCCATTCTATTGTTCGTCGTCATATCTTCCCTGCCCCCAATCTCTTTTACATTTGAAATTTGGGCTTTGTCATTTAGTTTTTCTTCAATAATAATTGCCGCCCATCCCCCTTTGCCTGGGTTTCCTCTTGATGATCCATCTGTATAAATTTGATACTTTTCCATTCTGAGATTTTAACACAAAACAAAGCCCCGTAGCCGTATTCCAAAATGGAATATGTAGCCACGGGGCACTGCAAACAGAAAACAGATGTGCAGAACAAACTTCTGAAATTAAGTATAATCAAAACTTCTCGTTTGTCAAGCGGTAGGCGTTTTAATGCTCATTAAAAAAATCAACAATTCGGAGGCGGATTTCGGAGGAGCCGTTGAAGTATGACTTTTCAATATTGGCGACAAGGTTTGTGGCTATCCCCTCTTTCAGTGCATCACCAAATTGGTCAGGCGAAGTAAAAAAAGAAATTGCTTTTACACTCGCTCCACCTTCTCGCAAAATTATTGAAAGATGTTCTTTGGATTTTCCAAAGCGGTTTATTTTTTCTGGAATAATATTTTTAAAAATAAAAATCGGTTTATCATTCCCTACTCCGTACGGGGCAAGTCTAGAGATTGTGTTTGTACTTTCCTCGCATACATCATTCAGTGCAATTTCAGCATCAACTAAAACCTGCCCAACTTCGTCATTTAGGCCGGTCTCTTCGTTTTTGGAAACTATGTGAGTGGCTGCGTCAATGAGTGCACCCTCAAGTGTATGAATTTTTTCGTGAGAAACTGAGAAGCCACCTGAAAGTTTATGTCCCCCAAATTCCTCAAAGTTACTTTTTGCTCGCTCCATTAGTTCAACCAAATCGGTTTTACCATCTGATCTGCAAGAACCTTTTATTTTTTCTCCACCTTCTCTTCCCCACATAAAAACTGGTCTGTTAAATTCTTCAGCAATGGAGTTTGCTGCAAGTCCTAAAAGTGCTGGTCGCCAATCAGGATTTCCCAAAACTATTACTGGCTTTTCACCAAGACTTTCAAATCTTTCTTTTACAATTTTTTTTGCTTCTTTTACGATGCTTGCAACAATTCCTTTTCGTTCATTGTTTATGTTATCCAAATGTCTTGCGTACAAATCCGCCTCCTCCTCTGTTTCTGCTGTTAGAAGTTTGAAAGCATCAATCGGATGCCCCATTCTTGAAGCTGCGTTGATACGCGGAGTTATCATAAATCCAATATCATCTTCTGTAAGAAAATTTTTATTCATACGGAGCATAGAAAAAAGTTTTAAGAGTCCAGGTCGTCGAGTTTTTCTCAAAACTGAAAGCCCATAGTGAGCAAGCACTCTGTTTTCACCAGTGAGTGGAACCATGTCTGAAAGTGTGGCAATTCCAACAAGGTCTAGTAACCATTTTTCCTGTCCCTCTTTAATTAAATTTCTATCTTTTTTTAAAATTGCTTCAATCAGTTTCCAAACTATACCCGAGCCACACAAAACTTTTTCAGGGTAATCACAATCCCCTCTTTTGTGGTTAACAATTGCAAATGCATTTGGGAGCTCGGCACTAGTTTCGTGGTGGTCGGTTACAATAACATCCATGCTGCATTTATTCGCTAATTCAATTTCGCTGTGATTTCTTATTCCGCAATCAATGGTAATAAGTAGTTTCACTCCTCCATTTTTTAATTCTTCTATCCCCTCCTTGTTTAATCCATAACCTTCGTTGTGTCTGTCGGGTATGTAATTTATAAAATTTATAAATCCGATTTTTTTAAAAAAGTCGTGTAGCAATGCACCACCTGGAATACCATCAGCGTCGTAGTCGCTCCAAATACCAATTTTTTCGTCGCTCTTTATTGCAGTTAAAATCCTATCAACAGCCTTTTCCATATCTGCCATTAAAAATGGCTCGTGTAGATGGTCGGTGAAATTCGGATTTAAAAAAACATCAGCCTCTTTTTTAGTCTTAATTCCTCTGTTGTAGAGTAGTTGAGCTGTTAGTTTGTCTAGTTCACCAAGCTCTTTTTGTGACTTTTTATCTAGGCCCTCTCTAACCTTATACGTTTTTGGCATAAGGCAAATGATAACATGAAATAGTAAATGGCTTGCTCATCCTCACTTCGTCGAGCCTTCACTAAAGTTTCGGCTTCACATTGTCGGAGTGCCGAGAATCGAACTCGGGTCTCATGCTCCCAAAGCATGCATACTACCTCTGTACTACACTCCGTTTCCTCTATCCTAAACTAAAATCAATAAGAAATAAAGGCCAACTTACCGATGTAAAATAAAACGGATATAATCTCT
>CAYVXT010000063.1:0-9015 GCA_964455485.1 uncultured Candidatus Saccharibacteria bacterium | reverse complement strand
CTTCTAGTTTCCATCTATTTTGTGGTAAGCAATACAGGACGTAAGGGGATGTGGTATTCCGGCATTACCTTAGGTGCATCAGTTTTATTTAGACCGATTACAGTATTTTTAGCCCCAGTATATTTTGCCTACTATGTGTTTAGGGATCGTAGGGTCAGTTGGAATATAGTGGGAAATGTATCTATAATTTTACTGTGCGTTGTTTTGTTTGCTGCACCTTGGATGACTCGCAACTACTATATCTCTAAAGTATTCGGCATATCTTCAGTAAGTTCATTTAATCTTTTTTATTACAATGTGCCAATGTTTTTAAGCTACAAATCAGGAGATGACTTGAGGGTGATTCAAGATAAGTTTATAAGTGAGTTCGGCAAACCTTTAAGTGAGCTTAGAAAATTAGAAAACAGTAAAGACATAGAGCGTATTGCCACTTCTGTTATTATGCAAGACCCAGTACAGTATGGAATATTTCACATTCTGAAAACATCATCATTCTTTTTTGGTTCAAGTATAAAAACTCTACTAGTGTCACTAAACACATTGTCTGATAATGATGCTGATTTTATTCTTGACCATAAAACACTACCTGAATATTGGAGTAAAAAAGATTATAAAGGCTTCTTTATAAGTATATTGGACAACGTCCCAATATTATTGGAGCGACTTTTGTGGGCAACAGCACTCCTGTTATCATCCGCCTCAATCTTTTTCAAAAAAGATAGGCCTTTTAAAATCTTCTTATTGTTGCTTGTGTTCTATTTTGCGTTAATAACTGGTCCGGTGTCATATCCTAGATACCGCCTTCCTGCTGAGTCGTTTCTTATAATCCTTTCTTTTAGTTGTATTATGAGTGTTGCTCCTTATTTTCTTCAGATCCTCAATTCCTTCACGAAGAGAAATACTAGGCTGCCATCCTAATATTTTTTTTGCTAATGAATTATCACACAAAGTGCTTTTGGGCTCTGTCCTCTCCTTTACGTAGGCGATAGGCCCTTCTATCATTGTTGCAATTTCATTTATACTATAATTTGTACCACTTCCTATATTAAATACTGAACCCGGTTCTGTCTTTGTTCGCATTGCTTTTATTAGTGCAGATACCACGTCATTTATATGAATAAAATCTCTTCTTTGTTCTCCTGTGCCTGTGATCATCATCGGTAAACCTAATGATTTTAGTTTCAGAAATATTGCAATTACAAAAGCATATGGCCCTTCATCCCTCTGCCCCTTTCCGTAGATATTAAAAAAACGCAATGATACCGTATTCAATCCATAGTTGTTGCACCAGAGCTTTGCATAACCTTCACCTATAATTTTATGTAAAGCATAAGGGCTTTTGGGAGCAAATGGTGTAGATTCACTCATTTTTTTATTATTGCCATCACCATATACCGAGCTTGAAGATGCAAAGACGTATTTTTTAATTTTATGTTCAGAACACGCTCTGAGTACATTTAATGTTCCATTTACATTTGAGTCGTGACTGATATCGGGGTGCCTTATTGAAAACTCTACATTAGGGAGAGCTGCCAAATGAAATACATAGGAAGCATTTTTAAATAAAGGAACAATATCATTAAATTTCCTAATATCTTTTCGATGGAAAAAAGCCCCTCGCGGTATATTTGAAGTTTTTCCTCCTGATAAATTATCTATTATGTGAACTTCGTATCCCAATTCTAAAAGTTTTTTTGATAGATTAGAACCTACAAACCCGGCACCCCCAGTAATAACGATTTTTTGTTTTTTTCTATTCATGGCAGTGTTTAGATTGATCAAGTAACTTTCTTGGAGTAGAAAACTGAAACTGCATACATCCAGAATTGGCCTACAACCTTTGCAACAACAACTCCTATGAGCTGGTAATAATATGCCCCAACAAACAACAAAATAATTTGCCCTAAGTTTGTTAGAAGGCTGTATCTATAATATATACCAGAACTACCTTTTGCTTGCAGCAGTGTATTTGGTAGAAGGGCTGGAACTGTGAGGAAGGATAGAGCAGATAAAATAGTGAGGTTTATAGAAGCGTTATACTTTGGAAAAATTAACGGAAATATTGTAGGAGCAACTGCAATATATACCAACATTACAAAAAAACATATGACAAGTAATATAATAGACTTTCTTATCATGTCACTTTTTATTAACGAAGCTTCTGATTTTGCATACTTTGGTAATAGTAATGTGTAAAGGTTTTTAAAAACGCCTCTTATTTGGTCAACTGGTGTAGTTGCTATGCTGTATATGGCAAGCTCTAAGGCACCAAGGTAAGTAAATACTATAAGTTTGTCTATACTTATAGCTATTGTAGTTACTGCAGAGTTTATGCTGAGATGGATACCGTGCGAAATAGCACCCTCGGTCCCTTCGTTGCCAGTAGGATATTGTTCTAATGTGAGCTTAAACGATATGTACCTTCCAATAAATAAAGATACAAAATATGATGCGATTATTATATAAATATTATCAGTCAAAAATATTGTTAAGCTTAAACATGCTGCAAAAATGATTTGGCTGACTATGCCATATTGTGAAATTCTTTTAAAATCGTGCTTTCCTTGAAGTAAAGAATTATATATAAGCAATGCATCAATACTTGGAGCAAAGACCGAAACAATAATTAGAGAAAATCCTAATATGTTATTGGCTTGCAATAAATAGTAAGCGGCGAGGCAAAGACCACCAAAAGTACCTAATAATCCAGAAAGAAATTTTGTTTTAACGACTCGGCTCCAATCACCATCTTTTCCTTGAGCGACAGAGGTTGTAAAAGAAATATTCAAACCACTGAGGGTACTTATTGCCACTATCCCTCCTATTGTTATTAGATACCTGTATATTCCATATACTTCAGGTGTAATTAGGTTGGCAAAAGCGATAGACAACAAAAAAGAGGTCAGTATTGTCACTGCCTGAGAAGTACTAAGCCAGCTAAGGCCTCTTATTACATATCTAAGGTCGACTTTTAAATGGGAGCCAATGTAGTCGATTTTTTCAGCAAATATTCGGAAAAACTTTTCCATTACAAGGGCCAGTTTAGCATTTTTTAGCAAAGTTTGGTACTTGTTAATATTTGGATGATTTGCAATTAATACTGATGCAAATTAGAATTTCGAATATATTAATTAAATTTAAAATGAAAAAAACTCTAATACGCCTCTATAATTGGATAAGGATTAAGTACTTATTTGCAAAAAGGGCCTTCATAACTCCAAAGATACCCCTAAATCCAAATGGAGAAATATTTATAAATGTTGGGTGTGGCGTTGCTTCAGGTAAAGAATACGTAAATATAGATACTCTTCCTTTTCCTAACATACATTATGTTACGGACATAAAATCTTTGCCTATGTTTAAAAACGAATGCGCAAGTATTGTATATGCAAGTCATGTGGTTGAGCATATACCCAGGCATGAACTTAATCAGGTGTTAGCCGAGTGGTTTAGAGTTTTAAAAAAGGGTGGGGTATTTAGAATGTCTGTACCAGATTTCGACAATTTAATAAAAATCTATCACGCGTCAAACAATCAAATAGAATCTGTGTTGATGCAGGTCATGGGTCAGAATCCTCCGTACAACAATCATTATTCCATATGGAATTTTGCCTTTGCTGAAAAGTTACTTAAAGAAATTGGATTTAGGGAGGTGAGGATGTGGGACCCAAAGAATGTGGATCACCACGATTTTAAAGACCGTTCATCAAGGGTTCTCGAGGCGGGGGATGTAGCTGTACCCCTTAGTCTAAATGTAGAGGCAGTTAAATAATTTATCGTATAAAAACTGAATCCTCGGAAAGAGTTAAACCAGTTTTTCGATCAATTTTTCTTTGTATACTACCGTGGTATTTAAAACCGAGAGGGTAGAGCATATTGTATATATCGTTGAAATTTGGTTGTCCACGATAAAAATCTAAGAAAGATATTTCCACAATAATTGCTTTGGCAGACTTTACCGTTTCTATTCCACCCGCAATCACTTTATGCTCATATCCTTGTACGTCCATTTTAATTAAGATTTCCTTTTCAACGTTCAAATTTTTCATTAAATCATCCAATGTTTCTATTTTAATCATAACCTCACTGGTTTTTGTTGCGTTAGGAAATGTTTTGATATGGTCTTCGTTAAGTTCCAACAAGGATGAGCTAGGAGTGTACTCGTTCTGATGCATCATCATCTCTCCACTCGTGTCCCCAAGAGCAATGTTTATAGCTTTAAAATTAGAATCTGATTTTAAGTTTGTGGTAAGTTTTTCAAAACAGTGTGGTAAAGGTTCGAATGATATTATAGAAACCTCTTTCGAGTTTCTGCGCATTTCAGTTGCGAATTGGCCAACATTTGCGCCGATGTCTAGTACTGTTTTTATCCCTAATGATTTTACAAAATCTAGCGGTAAAGGCATGGGTGTATATTTTTTCACATCCAACCCAATTAAATGCATCACATCCTTTATCACCTTTTTGATTTTCATTTTTGAATTTTTTTATTTTGTTCCAATAAATATTTAGCTAAATGATCTGATCTTAATTCTTGTTGATATAGATCATACCCTAAATCAGCTACACGAGTAAGGATGTTTGTGTTGCTTTTTAATTCAACGATCTTTTGAGCCAAATCCTGTGCATCTCCTGGTTTAAAACAAAAACAAGTTTCATTCTCGTTTAGTAGTTCAAGTATGCCGTTTGTTCTTGCGGTTAAATAAGGTAGTCCCATTGCCAATGTTTCGAATGCTTTATGTGGGATTGTTCTATAAAGTCTTGGATGGTCTGCCAACTGACCAAGACTCAAGTGGCAGGGGAGCATCATTTTCCTTAGTTCATCCATGCCAAATTTTCCAACTATAAGCTCAATGTTTTTAAGTTTATATTTATCAACCATGTCTCTTATTTTGGGTTCAAGCAGCCCACCGCCTATTATCCTAAATTTTATATCGTCACGATTAGCCAAAAGTCTTGCTGCTTCCACTGCACACTCTGCTCCTGCCTCGGGTAAAAATGCACCCCGAAATACTACAGTAAATACCTCAAATTTATGTGTTGAATTATCCTTGAAAAATGCATCATCGTCAGCGCCGGTCCACATTCTGACAAGTTTGTTTTTTGGTACAAAAAATTTATTTGATATAAATTCTTTTTGGCTATTAGTTTCTACTGAAATTAGAGATGAAATTTGAAAAGCTAGAAAATCAATTATCCAGTATTTGATAGATGCGTACGATAAAGTCGAACCCACTTTTCGGGAAATTATCATACCCTCGTATAATGAACTAAATGCGTTGAAGAAAATAGGTTTGAAGGTCAATAACTTAACAAGAGGTACTAAAAGATATGCTGTATATCCAACCCATACTATGTCTGCATTTTTGGTATTTTTATATAACGAAAAGATATTAAGGTATTTTTTTATGCCGATAGAATTATCTTGAAATCTGAGTACTGTATGTCCCATTTTTTCCAAAGCTTTGAGGTATATGTTGTCGCGCGGTGGAATGTTTGACGTAAGATTGAAGTAGTGAATTACCATGATACGAGTCTAACACAAACTAGACAGTCTGATTAGATCGTCTAGTAATGAAGTTTTATAAATGGTATATTTTAGGCCATGAATACTAAATCAATTAAATACATTATATATACGGCACTGTTTGCCATACCTTTTGTGCCATTATTAGTATCTTCGTCATTATTTTTTCCTTTTATAACCGGAAAAGCCTTTGCTTTCCGTATATTGGTTGAAATAGCCTTTGCTGCTTATCTGGTGCTTGCAATAAGGGATCACTCATATAGACCAAACTTTTCGTGGATGCTCGGGAGCGTACTAGTGTTTTTAGCTGTGATTGGTGTTGCTGATATTTTTGCAATGAATTCGTATAAGGCTTTTTGGAGCAATTATGAAAGAATGGAAGGTTTTCTTACCATGGTTCATTTGGTGGCACTTTTTGTGGTAATGGGCTCTGTGCTAAAAACCCAAGAATTATGGAACAGGCTAATTGCGACTAGTTTATTTGGTTCGTTTATTATGTCAGTGTATTCATTTTCTCAACTCGCAGGTAAAATCACCATAAACCAAGGAGGTGTTCGTGTGGACGGTACTTTAGGAAACGCTTCTTATCTTGGTATATATATGGTGTTCCATATATTCTTTGCTGCACTATTATTTGTGCGATCGCGCGAAACGTGGAAAAAGGTTGTCATTGGTGTAGTTGGTCTAATGAATCTAATTATCCTTTACCATACCGCAACTAGAGGTGCTATTTTAGGTTTGATTGGTGGTGCGGTTATTAGTTTTATTTACCTTGCTATCAAATCAGAAAAGGGAAGCAGAATTAGAAAAATTACTTTGGCAGGCATTGTTTCGATAGTGATGGTTGTTGGAATCTTTTTTGCAGCTAAAAATACTTCTTTTGTTCAGACAAGCCCTGTACTCAGTAGGTTTGCATCACTTTCGTTTTCCGATATAAAAAATCAAGGAAGATATTATGTTTGGCCTATGGCAATAAAAGGTTTTGTTGAAAAACCTGTATTGGGTTGGGGTCAAGAAGGTTTCAACTTTGTGTTCAACAAATATTATGATCCAAAAATGTATAACCAGGAACCTTGGTTTGATAGGGCTCACAACACTTTTTTGGATTGGCTAATTGCAGGAGGGTTGTTGGGCCTACTCTCTTATGTTGGTATGCTCACTGCGTTTGTCGTGTCTATGTCGAAAGCTTCAGATGATAAATTTGGCAAAGAGGATAAGGCTATAATGTACGGGCTTCTTGCTGCCTATGTATTCAATAACTTATTTGTATTTGACCAAATATCAAGTTATATACTTTTTTTCACAATTCTGGCATATGCTCACTCTCACTCTGTTGCACACAATTCTTTATGGGACAGAATATCTGATAAATTCAGAAATATTTTTGACCAGGAAAAATGGCATCCGGTTTTTGAGGCATTTGTTTTGATTGGATTTGTATTAGTACTATATGTCTTCGTAATTAATCCATGGAGACAAAACAAATCTCTTCTAAATGTTTTGAAGTTAAACAGTCAGGGACAAGTTGGTTCAATTGAAACATATTCAAAACCACTTTCTAAATATTCCATGTCTTTTCCAGAAGCTTTAGAACATATTTCTCAAACTGCCATGGCGCTGCAGGCCAATCAAAATGTATCGGCTGATCTAAAACAGCAGCTTTTCCAAAATATTGATAAAGCTTTCGCGCTACAAATTGAAAAAAATCCTAACGATGCACGATACAGGTTGTTTTATGGACTTTTCTTGTCACGATTTGGTTGGTACGGAAGAGCTGTAGAACAATTGGAAACAGCACAAAAATTATCTCCAAACAAACAATCGATATATTTTGAGTTGGCCAACAATTACTTGTTAAATAACAATGGGGCTCAAGCTTTAGAGGCTGCAAAAACAGCTTATGAAATTGAACCTTCTTATACAGAGGCAAAACTTGTATATGGACTTGTTGCTACCGCATCAGGTAATACTGCTTTAGGTAATAAAATTTTGAGTGAAATTAATGAGTCAGAGGTTGTATTCGATGATAGGTACTTAAACTTACTTCTATCAATGGGAGAAACAGGGAGAATAATTGAATTGGCTAAAAAAAGAGTTTCACTTGATCCGTCAAATATGCAACATCGGATTACTCTTGCTGCAGCATATCTACAAGCGAATAGAAGGCAAGATGCCATATTGGTAATTCAAGAAATGATAAAGTTGGACCCAAGTTTTAAAGAAAAAGGCGATTATTATATTGGTGAAATCAAAGCTGGTAGAAACCCTTAAACTCTCTTGCATATAAATACTGAGTGTGTTATACTGCTTTTGTGAGTGTGAAAACTGTTGTTTTCATACAAATGAATGTCTGCGAAAAGCCCCCAGCAATGGGGGCTTTTCGTTTTCATTATTGTGCTGTGATATACTAAAAACAATAAGCACCTTGGCGTGGTCGGCGGTTCGCACTCACAATAAAGACATTTGTTTTGGAGATAGCTTCCGCCGACCGCGCTAGGGTACAAACAAATGTAAAAAAATTGAACGATATTATCGTTCAATTTTTTTTGAATCAAATTATTTTATTAAAATATTTTAATAAAATAATTTATAAAGTTTGAAAAATTATTTTCAAAATAAAAAATTTTTTTTGAGTTATCCACATTTTTGCAAAAAAAATATTTACTAAAATTTTTTTTAGCGCGATAATTAACGTAGGTCGAATGCTAACGAAAAATTTTGAAAAAAGTTTTTCGTGAGTGCGCACTTAAAAATAATTTTTGTTCAGCAAATTCTTTCGAGGATTTGCAGGACCACATCTAACATGCCAGCAAAGAAAAAGAAGGCAGCAGCAAAGAAGAAGACTACTAAGAAAAAGAGAGCTTAATCTTCTTTCTACTAAACAAAAGCCGCTCCAAAAGAGCGGCTTTTGTTTATGGGATTTTATTAATATTTTGTGGTAATATGTTGCCACTATGTCATTTTTTAAGAAAATATTTGGTGATTCAAGTAGTAGATATTTGAAGGAAATTGCACCAATAATAGTTAAAATAAACGAGTTTGAAACTTCTATTTCAGGTCTGTCTGACACTGAACTTAAAGATAAAACTGTTGAATTTAAGAGTAGGATTTCAAATGGGGAAAACCTTAATGACCTCTTACCAGAGGCTTATGCATGTGTACGTGAAGCCGCAAAGCGAACATTGGGTGAGCGTCATTTCGACTCCCAGCTTGTGGGTGGTGTGGTTTTGCATAATGGAGCGATTGCTGAAATGCGAACTGGAGAGGGGAAGACTTTAGTTGCTACCTTACCTGCATATTTAAACGCCCTGTCGGGTAAAGGTGTACATGTAGTAACTGTAAATGATTATCTTTCACGAAGAGATGCTGCGTGGATGGGTCAAGTTTATGCAGCTTTGGGTTTGAGTGTGGCGGTTATTGCTCACGACTCCTCATATATATATGATTCATCACATATTGAGAAAGATAAGGAGCGAGATGAGAAAGGT
>CAYVXT010000062.1:0-22226 GCA_964455485.1 uncultured Candidatus Saccharibacteria bacterium | reverse complement strand
GGCAACAAAGCCGACCAAAATGATTGCAAGTATTAAAAATGTAAAAATCTTTTGTTTCATTTTATGGTGTGGTTGTGGTTGCGTTAGGATCTGTTACTGGAGTTTGGGGAGTGGTGCTGCAATTTGGGTCTACACCAACATCACACGGTGCTCCTGGTGGTGCGCTACATTGTGGGTCAGTAGGGTTGTTTCTACAGAAATAAGGATCGTAGTTGGTATTTGGAGAATCTAAAGTATCATCAATTTGTTGATTTGAAGTGTCAAAATAAGTATTAATTGCGGTATCATTTTCGGTATTTGAGAGTGTTGATGTGAAAGATGAGTTGCCGGTTGAATCTGGTCTACTTAAAGCTCTCAATCCTGCACCTATTCCACCTACAATTCTGTTTGTAAGTTGGTTTAACAATGCGTTAATTATCTCGTTTATTTCGTCTGCAACAGCTAATTTGTGATTACCAATGTTTAAAGTGTCATTCAATTTATTCTCAATAACCGTACCTGGAGTAGTTGTCTCTTCTTCAAGACATGTTTGTCCGTTAGATGTTGTACCCACCACATCATCTGGTACTTGACCATATCCCTCTCCAGGTGTTTGCGCCCCGTCAAACCCACCATCTGTTGGTCCTTCCGGTGTTTGTGCTGATCCAGAGCTTTGTCCCCAAACTTTACATCTTTTTAATGACATAAAACCTTTCCCCCAATTCAATTCTTTTTCTTTTGTTCCTTGCCTTGTTGCAATTTTGATGCTCAACGAATTTTCAGCTTGTAGGTAGGCACCGATCGGGCTGTTTTGCTGTCTTTGTGTGAGCTCAAAAAAGTTTTCCCATCCTCCATTATTAAAATCATTCATGAAATCATCAAGGTTTCTGCCCACTTGGGTTAATGTACATTGCCACTGCATGTTTTCTTGCAAATAGTTGGTAGTGAGCGCAAGACGGATTTTAGCGCTTATTGGTCCGCACAGGAAATTTAATTTAGGTTCGTTAAATATGAATTCCCCAGCTACACCATCTGCCACATCCCCAAAATATCTCCCAGGATCAGAAATAAATCCTGGGCTCCCTTTAAATCCCCCGTTAATCCAATTTACGGTACTAGCGGCTATTTTTTGGATTATTAAATCAAGTATTTTATATGCCACAGCATCTAGGGCGTACTCTTTAACCCACATTGCGTTTATACCAAATGAAGATATTGCATTTACTGCAAAGTTGACCCAGTCGGTAAATATAAATGCTTCCGCTTTTCTTGCAGACAATGGAGAAAATACCATTGTTATGATTAAAACGGTTAAGATTACCTTTTTAAACCAAAAGTTTTGCATTGGGTATTATAAATATTATATCCCGTACAAAAGGTAGTAGCCACCACTTCCCTGTTTATATTGCACTTTGTTTTTCATTATAAATTCTGAACTAGCTCTAACCGCTTGTACAAACAAGTCCCCACCGTTTTTGAAAACTTGGACACCATTCAAACCAAGCAAAGGATCGGAAAAAACACTCTTAATTTGTTTTAAGCCCAAAATTATGCCTCGGACTCCTTTTACGGTATCTATATGTGCTTTTACAAAAATCGAAGGCACAGGCATTCTCATTAGCATATCCTCCATTTTTTTATATTCTTCTATGGCCAAATCTAAATCATTTAGTTTTTTAGGATTTTGTTCGTTTAGTGCAGACTGCAATATTTCAAGTTCATTTGCTTTTGTCCCAGTACTCACTTTTTTAAGTATAGAACCTAGATTTTCTCCATAGTCGTTTATACTCTTTGTTCCGCTATTTTCTACTATATTTAGATCTGACGGTAATACGTTTACATTGCTGTTTTGATCAATTGTCTGTGTTGCTTGGTCAACTAAGCTCTGAGCAGTATCGTTATTTAAATTATTATTTTGTTTAAGCACAAGATAATTAGCAACCAATCCTTTTGAAATTATATCAGTGACTGTTTCACTATCTTGAGTTTGTGTCGTGTTTGGGTCGACGATGGGGATTGAATTGCTCACACTACCCAATTCATTTTGCCAATTTGTGTTTTGTGGAACGTTAATTTTATCTCCTACTACCAAGCTACTTGCGTCAGATATGGCTTGTGATGCGCCCCTGCCGCCAAATGCGACTATTATAGAAAATACTAAAGCTATGGAAATTATGAAAACACTAACAACTTTTTTGCTTGGATGCATCATACATACAGTATATCAAGCTTAAACCGAAAATTCTAAGTTTTTTGTTAGTTTAAACCAATCGTCAATACTCAGATCCTCGGGACGGATTTTTGGTGATAAATTATTTTTTTTGAAAACTGTTTCGATTTCTGATTTACTGATTTTTAACCCACTTCCTAAATTATTAATCAAGAATTTTCGCTTGTGAGCAAAACCAGCTTTAACTACCTCAAAAAACCTTTTTTCTAATTGCTCGTTTTTTTCAATGCTTTGTACTCCAGTTATATTTTCCGAAACAAACCTTCCTCTGCTTATTCCTTTAACTGAAATGATTGCCGAATCTACTTTAGGTGGTGGAGAAAATGACCCCTTTTTAACAGTAGCTATGTATTTTGGTTCCCCAAAAGCCTTTACGGAAATTGAAAGCAAACTTTCCTTGCTATTTTTCGCTACGATCCTGTCCGCCACCTCCTTTTGAACAAGCAAAGTCATTGAAATTGGTTTCTTATCTGCCTCCAAAAACTTTCGCAATATCTGGCCGGTTATGTAATAAGGAATATTTGCAACAACAGAATAGGGTTTCTCATAAAAATTTAAGACACTCAAGTCAAAATCTAAAATGTCCTGTTCAATCAAATCAAGCTTACCTTCCTCAATTTCCTTTTTGAACCTTATCTTGAGGTTAGGGATTAGTCCCCTGTCTTTTTCTATAGCAACAACTTTTCCAGATACTTTTAGAAGTTTTTCTGTTAATACTCCCTCTCCGGGACCAATTTCAAGTACGATTTCATCAGGAGTAATGTCACTAGCCTCAATTATTTTTTCTAATGCAGATTTTGATCTTAAAAAGTGTTGGCCTAAAGATTTTTTTGGTTTTATAGCCATAGTGTTTTCAAAACTCTATATGTAAAAGGGGTTTATGTCTAGGTCGATAGTCCATAAACTCTTTTTCGATATATTCGTCAGGAATTTCTAATACAAATTCAGAAGGAATGTTAACTCCCCTGCTCCCAAATATAGTTCGTGTTTGAGCGTAAGATAGAAAAAGTTTTTTCTTTGCTCTAGTCACTGCCACATAAAATAAGCGCCTCTCTTCTTCGGAATCCTCCTCACTCATGCGCTCGTCCTTTTCGTGTGGGAAAAGTCCTTCTTCGAGTCCTGTGACGAACACATACGAAAATTCAAGACCTTTGCTTGCATGTACTGTCATTAGGCGCACACCATCACGTTCTTTTTTATCACTATCTTGATCTGATGCAAGAGAAGTGTCTTCAAGGAGCTTTTCAATTCCCTCCTCAAAATTTCCACTTTCACCTATTGTGTCGTATCTGGATGCTAAGGCTGCCAATTCTTTTATGTTTTCCAGTCTCTCTACATCTTCCTCAGTTTTACCAAGTTCGTTTACAATCCCAGTTTGATCAGCAATATAAATAATTGTTTTGGATGGAGCATTTGATATTGCAAACTCTTTTATTTTAGATAACAAATTTCTGAATCCGGTAATCTTTATACGCATTTTTACAGGCAATGTATCTTCCTTGCCTTCTACTATTTTTAATAAAGTTGTTTTACCAATACCTCGCGCTGGCACATTGATAATTCGCTTTAAGTCCGAAATACTATCTCGGTTTAATGAAAGTCTAAGGTATGCCAAGATATCTTTAATTTCTTTTCTTTCATAAAATTTAGTACCAAGCACCTGGTAAGGTACTTCTTTTGCCAAAAACTCCTCCTCAAGTACACGTGATTGAAAATTTGCTCTGTACAATACCGCAATATCAGAAAGTTCTGCGCCAGAACCTTGCAACTCTTTAACTTTTTGGGCTATAAATTGTGCTTCGTGGTTTTCTGAAAGAGCTTCAAACATTCCAACTTTTTCTCCAATCCCATTTTTTGTTACCAATATTTTCTCTTTTCTAAATTTATTTTTTTCTATTGTTCGGTTGGCCACTGCTAATATAGTTTGGGTTGACCTGTAATTTTCTTCCAAAATAACAATTTTGGCTCCGGGGTAATCTTTTTCAAAGTTCATTATATTCTTTATGCTTGCCCCTCTCCAACTGTATATATTTTGATCAATATCACCCACTACACATAGATTTTTATGGTCACGAGCGATTGCTTCAATGATTTGGTATTGAACTTTGTTGGTGTCCTGATATTCATCGATATGTATATACTTCCATTTTTCTGAATACACTTTTCTGATTTCTTCTTTTTGTAAAAGTTTAGCTGATGCAAGTAATAGATCGTCAAAATCGAGAGCGTTCTCTTTTTTTAAGATCTCTTCGTACTCTACCCAAACTTTTCCTACAATACTTCCAAAGTACTCCCCGCTTGCAACGCTTGCGTATTCTTCTGCTCCTACAAAATTACCCTTTTCTCTAGAAATTATGGATAGTATTTTGCCTGGATCAAACTCCTTTGAGTTGTAGCCTTCTTTTTCAAGAGCTTCTTTAACTGCTCTTTTTGAATCTCCTCGGTCATATATAGAAAAGTGTTTTTTGCGGCCGATTTCCCTAGCATGTTCTTTTATTATATATGCTCCCAGGCTATGAAATGTAGATACAAATGGTCTACCTGTATTCGATATTGGGCGGTTTAGTTGAGGTTCGTTGAGTATTAATTCTACTCTCTCCTGCATTTCACGAGCAGCTTTGTTTGTGAATGTTACGGCTAAAATGTTTTCAGGGCTTACACCATTAAGTATTAAATTTAATATTCTATAAGTCACTGTTTTTGTTTTGCCTGCCCCAGCCCCTGCAAGTACTAAAAGCGGACCAGCTGTGGTCATCACCGCTTTTCTTTGTGCTTCGTTCAAATTTTTAAATAAGTTTTCCACCTGGATATATTACCAGACTAAATCAAACAAACATTATTTTTATACACATTACAAGTTGAAAAAAGAGGGGGTGAAGTTATAATTAAGGCTGTCCCAAATTAATTCAGGGCTTCTACAAAATGGCTTAGTTAAGCCATTTTCTACTGAAAACTCGGAATTACCATTAATCTTAGGCTTATTTTAACCAACCCTCACGACCCCGATTCTAAAAAGCATTATTTTTCAACACTTTTCGGGCGAAATATAAAAAACATCACAGCCTTCTCTTTTAGAAGGCTTACCTTCATTTCGGTAGTAGTACTATTGCCAATGTCAGTTTATGCTGGTGCAGTAGGAGAATTCTTTACTAATATTTTTAGAGGTGCTGAAGCCTCATCTGTGTCGTCCTCCAAAAATATTTCAAATATGCAACTTCTTGCTGCGGCTAGTGCACCTTCTGGACCAACTCACGATACTTTGGTTGACAACAATGCTTTGGTGCCCGAAGTCGGTCCTCTTGGTGGAGCGCCTGAAATTGAGAATCATAAACCAACAAGTGATCAGATTAGTATTTATGTAGTACGCGAAGGAGACACACTTTCCCAAATAGCCGAGATGTTTAATGTGACAGCGAACACCATAAAATGGGGCAACGACCTATCGTCAAATACTCTTAAAACAGGTCAAACTCTCGTTATTTTGCCTATTTCGGGTGTAAAGCATACGGTTTCTAAAGGAGACAGTGTTGCTTCTTTAGCTAAGAAATACAATGCTGATGCCGGTGAGATTTTAGCTTACAACAGCTTGAAACAAGGCGAATCTTTGGAAGTTGGTTCTGTTTTGATAATACCTGACGGTGAGGTGTCGCAAACTAGCCCTACCCCTACTCGATCCTCCGGAGGTACTAAACTTAAAGAATACGGTAGTTATTATATAAGGCCTGTTGCTGGAGGTGTACGAACTCAAGGGATCCATGGCTATAATGCTGTTGATCTTGCGTCAGCTCCTGGTACTGAAATATATGCATCAGCGGACGGTGAGGTTATTGTAAGCAGGAGTGGTGGTTGGAATGGTGGTTATGGAAATTACGTGGTTATCAAACACTCAAATGGTACTCAAACTCTATATGCACATAATAGTAAAAATGTGGTTTCCGCAGGTGAGGTTGTAAGACAGGGACAACTTATAGGTTATATGGGTTCTACTGGTAAGGCTACAGGTACCCACTTACACTTTGAAATCCGTGGTGCCAAAAATCCATTCTAGTATATATACTCGTTTATGGTATAATGTTGCTATTAAAAAGTAATTAAACATTTTTTGGCTACCCAACACAGAATAAATGGCGCTATACGAGCGCAAGAGGTTAGATTAATAGGAAAAGATTCAGAAAACATCGGCGTTGTAAGTGTGAATGAGGCAATTAGAATGGCTGAGGAGGCTGGTCTTGATTTGGTTGAAATATCACCAAATGCAGTGCCTCCAGTTGCTAAGATAGTAGATTATGGCAAATTTCTTTATGCTGAAAACAAAAAACAAAAGGAAATAAAGGCAAAATCACATACCGTTGAAGTTAAAAGTCTACAAATAAAGGTTGGTACTAGTGACCACGATCTAAACCTAAAAGCCAAAAAGGCCTCAGAATGGTTAAAGGAAGGACATAGAGTAAAAATTGACCTGTTCCTACCTGGCAGATCGAAATACATGGATGAAAAATTCCTTCGGGAAAGAATGGAGAGGGTCTTCAAACTTATCCCTGAAACTTTTAAGGTTGCTGAGGAGCCAAAAAAGAGTCCAAAAGGGCTAACCTCTATTATAGAAAAGGCAAAATAGAAAATAAAGGAAAATATTGATTTATTTTCGTTTATGTGTATAATCTCCCAGGTATCCAGGACATGAATCTTGGCTAAGTTTTAAAGGATGAAAACAAACAAATCGTTCTCAAAAAGAATAAAAGTCACTAAAAATGGCAAATTGGTTACAAGAAAGATTGGCCAAAACCATTTTAATGCAAAAAACAAAACTAACACTACCCTTGCAAAAAGGAGGACTGTTATAATTGAAATGAAAAATAAAGATCGAAGTAGATTTCTAAGTAATTCCTAATTAAAAAATCAGTTTAATTTTAAAAGATGGCTAGAGTAAAGAAAGGACAAAATGCGATCAAAACTAGAAGGAATATCCTAAAACAAGTTAAAGGATATCGTTTTGGAAGGTCTACAAAGGAAAGGATGGCATATGAAGCTATTTCACATGCAGGTAACTATGCCTTTGCGCACAGAAAAGACAAAAAGGGAGATATGAGAAAGCTCTGGAATGTAAGAATTAACTCTGCATTAGACGAGCAAGGCCTATCCTACAGTAAGTTTATAGGCTCTCTTAAAAAGAAAAACATTTCTTTAAATAGAAAAATGCTATCAGAGATTGCTGAAACATCACCGGAAACATTTAAAAAAATTGTAGCAGCGATATAATTCTCAAAATAAAATAAAAAGTTTTTACAAAAGGCCGCAATACGCGGCTTTTTGTTAAATCTCACATATCCACAACTAAATAGTCAAGGTATTGCTCAAAAAAATCATTGTATATATACTTGTATTCGGAGGTAAACAGGTGGCACTCGAGACCACCCGTTTAATAAATGTGGAGGCCTGGCTAATGAGTTTGCTCATGTTGGGCGGGGTCGAGCAATTATAAACCCTTTTAACTTAAAAAAATGAATAAAGCAGATTTGGCAAATGTGATCCATGGAAAAATTGGAGGTACTAAAGTTCAAGCTGAAGAAGTTGTTGAAACAATTATCAGTGAGATTGTTGGTACTCTCAAAAAAGGCGGTGAAGTTTCAATTGCAGGACTTGGTATATTTTCAACCAAAACTAGAGCTGCAAGGACCGCAAGAAACCCTCGAACTGGCGAGACAGTAAATGTCCCAGCTATGAAGGTTCCTAAATTTAGAGCTGCAAAGGCGCTCAAAGATGCAGTGAAATAATCATCTATGATTATTTCATCCCGACCGAATCGTCGGGGGTAGAAAAATTTGTTCTCACTTACCAAAAATCCCCTTTCGGGGATTTTTGGTTTATTATTGTGCCACCGGGGGGTCGATCACAAATATTTTGCTCGTCAGTCACTCGCAAAATTTCGTGATCTCACCTCGCTCGTCCCGATTGCTATCGGGACATAGCTGCGGCTTTCAATTCCCCACGCAAGCAAAGCAGTTTGCTTGCTCGGTGGCACTAAATTTCGCTTTACTCAATTTGTGCCACCGGGGGGAATCGAACCCTCAACTATCCCTTAGGACGGGACTGTTATAATCCATTTAACTACGGCGGCTATATAATTGGATTTAATCAAATCTATCATATTAAGGATATAAAGTCAGCTTATAAATTGATTTTTTGATACTCTTCAACTAACATGTGCTATATGGAAGGTTTTCCTAAAAACAATTTGAATGAAGATAGTAAAGAGTTATCTAGAATCAATGCAGACAAAGCTGAACAAGTATTAAACCCAGAGGTTTTAGATAAAAATGAAACTTTACCAATTTGTACTGAGAATGAAAAAGTAAAAACTACTTTTAACATTACGATCAATACCATTGCAAGAGATTTTCTCTTTGAGGATATTTCAAGACTTGCAAGGTCTAATAATGTAGAATTTGTTATAAAGGATAAATCTTGGGGTATCGAAAATTCCACAGCAAGTATAGAACTCCAGGGGGAAAGAACTCGTGTAACCTCAATAATTAATTATATTAAAAACTATAAGTGGCCAAAATTGGGTTAGGAACTCTATAAGTTGTGCGCGCTGTAGGACTCGAACCTACGACCACCGAGGTATAAGCTCGGCGCTCTACCAACTGAGCTAAGCGCGCGCGAAATTTTAAGGAATGGAATGACTATAAAATTTCAACGTCTCATTCGAGGCAGATTTTTACGGCCAATAGTCAAAATATACCACAAAAGGTGCTTTACGCCACCCTTATGATATTTGGGATATTATATCTTTTTTCTTGGGTTGTACTCCATGAGCTACAAGGATATTTTCAAATTCTTCACGCTCAATAGTTTCGGTTTCGATCAATCTTTTGGCTATAGCGTCCAAAAGTGGCCTATATTCGTTTACAATCTTTTCTGACCTGTTATAGGCATCCTTCATAATTTTTGAAACCTCATGGTCAATAAGGGCTCCTATCTCAGGGGAATACTCTTTTTCATTCACACCTTTTCCAAATAGTGCCTTCCCCCCTGCTCCTTCAAGAGCAACAGGGCCTAATGATTCTGACATACCGTATTTTGTGACCATATCACGTGCCATCGCAGTTGAAACTTGTAGATCGTTTGATGGTCCGGTCGTTAAATCGCCAAAAACTATCTTTTCTGTGACATAACCACCAAGCGACATTGCGATATCATCCAAAAATTCATTTCTTGATTGGAGTTTGCGATCCTCAATGGGTAACTTCAAAGTGTATCCAGCTGCTCTACCTCTACTAATGATTGAAATTTTATGTACAGGGTCTGCATGAGGCAATACTGATGCTACGAGAGCATGGCCGGCCTCATGATAGGCTGTTATTTCTTTTTCCTTTACTGAAAGTATGTGGCTCCGGCGTTCTGGTCCTAGCATCACTTTTTCTATTGAACGAATAAGGTCGTATTGAGAAACTTTATTTCTATTTTCACGTGCTGCTAAAATTGCACCTTCGTTCATAAGAGAATAAAGGTCTGCGCCTGAAAATCCAGGAGTTCTTTCGGCGATTACTTTAAAGTTTACATCTTCGGCAAGAGGTTTTTCTCTGGCGTGAATTTTTAAAATCTCTTCCCTATCATTTCTGTCTGGGAGGTCTATGGTTACTCTCCTGTCAAACCTGCCAGGTCTTAAAAGTGCTGGGTCAAGTACGTCAGGCCTGTTTGTAGCTGCCATCACTACAACTTTTTCAGTTGGCTCGAATCCATCCATTTCAACCAATATTTGGTTTAAGGTTTGTTCTCTTTCGTCATTACCGCCTCCTAATCCTCCACCCCTTACTCTTCCAACTGCATCCAATTCATCCATAAAAATTATTGCCGGTGCTGCTCGCTTTGCGATTTGAAATAGATCTCTAACACGGCTTGCACCTACTCCCACAAACATTTCAACAAATTCTGATCCGGAAATAGAGAAAAATGCTACTCCTGCCTCCCCTGCCACGGCTCGTGCTAGCAATGTTTTACCTACTCCGGGTGCACCCATGAGTAAAATACCTTTTGGAATTCTTGCGCCAATTTCAAAAAACTTTTTAGGATTTTTTAAGAAGTCTACAATTTCAGAAAGTTCTTCCTTTGCTTCTTTTGCCCCGGCCACATCTTTAAACATTACTCTTTGTTTAGAGTCGTCAGGAGTGATTATTTTGGCTCTAGATTGACCAAAGGTAAACGCCTGCATCCCCGCACCTTTTATTTGTCTTGTTGTAAGCCATATGAAAACCGCAATGAAAAGTATTGGGAAAAATATGGGTGATAAGTTTATGACCCAATACAGCAACCCAGAGTCATTTTTTACATTTACGTTTACTGCACTCAATTGACTTTCGCTTACTCCATAAGCAGCTAGTGTCTCTGCAACACTAGTACCCTCTTCTTTTTTAGAAGTTTTTATACTATCGTCGCTATATTTTGCTTCAAGGCTTCCACTTTTTACCTCAATTGATTTGACCTCGCCAGCCTTCACTGCATTTGCAAGATCAGAAATACTTATCTCTACTTTGTTGCTATTGCCTGAAATAAGAGAATAAATTGAAATAACAAAAAATATTATTAATATTCCCAATACAAAATTACTAAAAAATGATCCGCCGAAATTTATACTAGGAGACTTTTTCAATATCACTTTTTTTTGCTCCTCTTTTTTTGGTTGCTTTTGTTGTTTTGACATTTTTTTGTGGCACTAATACACGAATGTAGACTAATTTACGAATAAAGAAAATTAATTGATACTATATCGTATCCATCTGAAATTGGCGTAGTGTTGAGAGATTTTACCATAAAAATGCTAATATTACGACCAATGAGTTTGATTCAGAACAAAAAAGCATACTTTGACTACGAAATCGTCGAAAAATACGAGGCTGGTATTGAGCTTTTAGGTTTTGAGGTCAAATCTTTAAAAAAAGGCCAAGGTTCTCTCATTGGTTCTTATGTTATTGTACGCGGCAAGGAGGCTTTTATTATGAATATGAACATTCCCCCTTATCAACCAGCAAATACTCCTGCTGATTATAACCCCCTACGCAACCGAAAACTGTTGCTAACTAAGGACGAAATAGAATCTTTAGAGAAAGCTGAGGTTCAAAAAGGATTGACAATAGCACCTCTTTCGGTGTATAATAAGGGTAATAAGCTCAAAATTGAATTAGGGATTGCTCGCGGTAAAAAGAAGTTTGATAAAAGGGAGAGTATTAAGAAGCGAGAGACTGATATTGAAATAAGAAGAGAGTTTAAGAGGTAGAAAGTTTGAAATTCCCGCTAAGTTTGTCTTTGCTCCGACGCTGCTTAAGAAATCAGGTCGGAGCGCTCAAATTTGCAGCTACTCGCTGCGCTCGTAGGCAAATTTGGCGGGGATGACAGGCATAGACAAGTAGGTACTTTGACAATGTGCGCGGTAGAGCTCCAATAACTCTTAAAAAGGTTGGAAACAATAAGTGCTAAAAACACTGTTGCCAAGATCGTTTCTCCGTATTTTACGGCTAACGATTTTGATTTCGCTTACGCAAGAGCCTAAATTTAGGTCTCTCGCCTATGCGGCGGCTTACTCCTCAAGTCTGTTCTGGAGATAAGTTGTAATAATTTCGGACTCTAAAAATGAGAAACGCTTCGGCTCATTTTTGAAAATTAGAAGATAGGCACTCAAGTTTTTCTTTAGCTTCATATCTTGATTGCCAAATTCTGCCCCTGGGCAGTGGAAGCTAAATATATCGCGTAGATTCATTGTTAAAACTTATTTGCACGGGGGTTCGATTCCCCCCTTCTCCACAGCCAAAACGAAAACCGCCTTTTTAGGCGGTTTTCGTTTTGAGCTAGTGGAGACGAGCGATTGAACTGCTTCAATCGCGTGGGGGAATCGAAAGGCGCAGCTATGTCCCGATAGCAATCGGGACGAGCGAGCCGGGGTCGCGGAAATTTTGTTTTGACGAAAACAAAATTATCTGTGACCGATTCTCTCTAAATGGTCTTTCTTAAAGGTTGGAGGGTTAACTTCAAGGTGAAATCGATTAGATTGTGGGAAATGGAAGTATTTGTGATTTTTTCTGATTTTTTGGAAACAGAAACCCGCCAGAGGTCTTTCGACATGGCGGGCAAGCAGTCGGTCTGCTCAGTCCTGTACTGCATCAAACTGGTAGAAGCTCTCTGGGTGCCTGTGGCAGAATCAGTTCCAGATACGAAGCGCGTCCGAGACTGTCTCGTACCATTTGCTTCTGGTCAGAGAACGGAACGACTGCCTCGTTCACCCAGGGCACGAAAATCTCCGAAACGTGCACAAGCTCGGCATTGCCCGCCTGCACTATTTCGTCGAGAGCCGAGAGCCAGCCAGCTATTTTGTAGCGACCGGCATCCTTTCCTCCCAGATTGTTGTCGATGAGTTCCTTGCCCTGTTTGGTCACGAAGATAACGGTGTCATAAGCTGGGAAGAGGACATTATCCTTCTCCCAGAACCCGTTGCGCCGAGCTTTGGTCGTCTGCTCGATTGCGGCGTTGTAAACATCGGGCCGCAGAATGGAGGTGACACCGCTTACGGTGTTAAAGTAAAGTTTCGGCGGATGTTCAGCGAACCATTGCTTCCGAGCCTCGGCTCGTCGCAGGTTTTCCTGGTCCTTCTTCTCTTTGGCGATGCGGCCCGCTTCTTGCTGTTGCCGATATTTCTCCGCTTCGCGTTTTTTCCTTCGGCCTTCTGTCAGGATCATGACGATCCAAAGAAGAGGTGCAGCTAAGAATCGGATTGAGAAGAGGACGATCGCTAAAATCGACCAACCCAACCAGCGAGACAGTTTGGGCATCGCTTCGATGCTCCGCACAATCCTTCGATACCAACGGGTACCGTCCAAGACTCTGCCCCAGAAGTTGTTAAGCGTTGGCGATGTGAGGACAATCAGGACGACGTAAATCGTCAGTAGAGCCCAGTGATGCAACACGTTTTGAAATAACATATCCTTCACCTTCCTTAGAAGTTCACTCTGTCCAGAAGTAGCCAGATTCAGTGCCGTAGCCTGTGATCTGCTTGCTTATGGTAGTAGTGTAGGTTAAGTTTAACCATCCATATTATATATTACCACAATTTTTTGTCAAGGGGAAACTACCCCCCATCTTTATGCCAAAATTAGTAAAAATACCTAAAAATAAGGATGCGGGGGAAAACACTACCATTTAGTAGGTGCTCAGCGGAATCAAAGTTCCAGAGGGCAACCATGTCATCTGGGTCAGGCCCGACTAGTAAACAACAGAGAGCGATCGTTTGGTAGATTGCTCCTCACTATTATATAAGCCAAAGTAACTTTGAATCTTTAGAGGTTTTGGCAACAGACGCACAAAATAAAAGTCGGGCGATGCCCGGCTTTTTCCGTTCATCTTAGATTCAGCTTCATTAAATTATGATTTCATGTGGAGGAGTAAAACTGTGCAGGTTGAAGAAATCGAGCAAAAAGAAGAAGCGCAGGAGCTTACAGTTGGTTTTTTGCGAAGGCTTTGCGAGGAATGCAAGGAGCTTGAGCCCGGCTCGTTCAAAGATTACCCATTCTCCGATATTTCTTTGGATTGGGTAGGTTCACACCTGGTCGAAATAGGAAGTGCTCTAAACGGCTCTGATGGCTATCGGTTTTTCGTTTTCTTAAGTCAGACGCATTTTAGGGTTTTACATGGAGAATGTCCTCCCGCAAAGTGCGCCTAAGGGTGCGAAGGCCGAGCATGCTCGGCCTTTTCTACTGCAACCTTTCTAGGTTAGGCAAAATATTTTCCTTAAATGTGGCAGAATCCAGCATGTATTGAACCTGATTTTCCCTGGTGTCCTGATTGTTTTTGAGTATATTGAGCCAATAATTGTAACCTTCGTTGTCAGGCAGCCTGAATACAATACAGCTATAAAGAGAGTTTACAAAATCTTCGTTTGAAATATTAGTTTGATAACCATACATGTATTTGTATGTTTGGGAGACGGTTAAAGCCTTTGATTGCAAGTTATTTTTCCAATAGTTTACTCCTGCCTGGTCTGGGTTTTGATTATTTAAAACACAAGAATAAAGATGTCTTACGAAACTATCTGTTGATTGCGGTATGGAAGGTTCGAGTTCATTTGATTGTTTTAATAAGTTCCCATCTAAGTCGTAGCATTTTGGTTTGGGTTGAATCTGCGAATAATTAAATGTTTTGTTTGTTAATACACTCTGCCTCAGTACACCATTCTCTAGGTGTTCCCATTTTACAATGCCGTAACCTTTAGCATAATATTCTCTCTCAGTGTTGTTGAAATTTGGTCCCCAATAATATTCAACCAAAATCACATCTTGCACGCCTATGTTGTCACCCATGTCCAGGTTTGGGTATCTGGCTACAAGTTTAGTTTTGTAAGGCCAGCTTCGACTATTTTGACTAATACGGCAGTCACTTGTAAGTTCTTGCATAGTGTTGCCACGCATGTCTATCGTATCCCCAATACTCATATATCTCTTTAGCCATATGCCAGGGTTAAATTTGTATGGATATGCTCCAGTATTATCGGTTACAAGGTAAATATAATCATTGTCGTATCGATAATGAACTATTTGTTCTGGATTATTCCATTTTTCGAGGTACATGTTGTTTCCTGATACGACAAGGTGCCAGAAAAAACTCCCATCTTGGGTGGAAAGGCCGCCAGTCACTTCACCCGAAGTTTTTAATTTTTTTGACATATAGGTCAACATATCAAATTTTTCACTAGGTTTGTCTGGTACAAGAATAGTGGAAATTTTTGGTGCTGTTGATACAGAATCAGTGGTAGCTGTGTTACTTGCTTGACCTATGGCTTTATTGGCAACAGTTATTGATTCGCTTGCAATACTTACCGCTTGACGACGGACATCTTCGGATATAGCTGGATTAGATTGGACCGAAAGAAGGAGTGCTAAAGCTATTTGTAGTAGAGCAGAAGCTGATGCCATGTTTTTAATTTAGTAGTAAATTATATTTTAACACTCTCAGGTGTATTGTGTAATGGTTAGTTAAGACAAGTGGTACCATCTCGGTTTATTGAGACTCTGTGTTCTCTGATTGAAAGTTGATCTCCTTTAAAATTAAATTCCAAAACTAATCCTGTGCTTACTTCTTTGTTCCAGTATTGGTCAAATATAAAATTTCCAAGTGAGTAGTACACTACTGTTTCTTGTCCTGAAGGAAGTTTAATCGTTTCTTTTTCCAAAATAACATGCGGGTGTGAGCCAACTATCGCTTTGGCTCCGCTTTGGGCAAAAAGTTTGGCAGCATTTTTTATTCTAGTAGCAGGTGCAATATACTCTTCTCCCCAATGAGTATAAACAATCACGGTTTGACCGTCCTCAACTTCTTTTTTTATTTTTTCTGAAACTTTTTGAGAGCTATCACCCCCAAATTCGTTATAAGAAACGAAGCTTACTTTTTTGCCGGCGATTTCTGTGCGATAAATTGGCTCATTGCCTGTAAGTCCACCAAAATATTTCACCCCTGCCTCATCCAGGAATTTTTTTGTTGACTCTATCCCCTCCTTACCAAAATTACCTATGTGGTTGTTGCCAAGGTTTACAATTTTTATATTATTTTTTGCTAAGAGCTTTGCTGAGACTGTGGGGAAAGTAAAAATAAAGTTGTCAGGACTCCCTGGTTCAGTGAGCATGCTTTTTGAAGCGTTTTCAGTGATGGGTCCTTCCAAATTGCCCACCACCATATCTGCACTCTTCAGAAAATCTGAAATGCAGGAAAATAAGTGGTCTTCGCCTTTGCTGTAAATTGTTTTGCGTATTTGCCTATCAAAAAACATATCCCCCACAAACAAAACCTTAGCCTCTTTGTTTTTTCCATACCAAAAAAAGCCCATTACTAGACCTAAAATTATTAAAATAAATAACCCAAATTTTTTCATGGTTTAATTATAACCTTTCTTTATAAAATTGAGAGTAAAAAGAATGGCCCGCGTCCATAAACGCGGGCCATTGAGATTATCCAACTCTTTCGGCCAACATCTCTCGCCTGTCAGCCTCAATTTGCATTAGGCGCGCTCGATGTGCAAGCGCCTCGGCAGTTTGGCTGTACATTCTCGAGAGTTGCCAAATTATGGAAACAGCCATTTCAGGGGCTTCTTTACCAAAGTGCTTGCAAAACTCGGTGATTGGAATTGGCCTAACGTAAACAGCATTGATCAACCACTTTTTTTCGTTCCGAATCTTTGTGTACTTGTAGGTGACCTTTGCTAAGATGTCCGCATCCCAACATGGTTCGTGGAGGCGTCTCATGAAAAGGGCACTCTCCTCGCCCTTCAGTAGGTACTTGTCCCTACCCCATCTATGGGCTACATCTCTGTCAGCCGTAGTTTCTCCGCTCTCGAGGCGGCGCCACACTTGCTTTTGATAGAGCAGTCCTCTGCAAATATTAAAAACATGTGACTTCATGTCAAAAGGGTACTCTTTGGGAAACTTTGACTCAAAAGTAGGGCTTACCATAACCTCGAGAGGCTCATCCCCACTTCGCCGTAAAGCCTGTCTAAGTTCTACGAACCCATTGAGCTCTCTTGTACCTTTTTTGTCCAATTGCGAACTGAGCAAATCTTGGAGCTCTTTTTTTGTTAGATCTCCTAAGATTACTCTTTTGGTTCCAAGGACAATGTCCAGAACCGCTTGAGCATTGGAAGGCTCCAAAATATCTTTGTCGGCTGTGACCGAAGCCATAGCGTGTTCTCCTTATATAGAACGCTGCAAGATCGAAACCTTGCAGTCTGACTGTAATATACACTCAAAAACATAAATATCAATATTGTTGTTTTGGGCGGTAGGAAATGGCTTCTAGGATGTGATTTGGCTTTATTTCGTAAGATTCTTCTAGGTCGGCGATGGTGCGTGCTAGTTTGACTAGTTTGTGATACGAACGAGCCGACAAGTCTAAAGTCTTTGCAGATTTGTTTAAAATCTCTTTTACTGGATCAGAAAGTTTTATAAGAGTTGCAATGTCTCTAGCACTCATTTCTGCATTAGTTGCAATTTTTCTCCCCGCATCACGGAACCTCTTACCTTGTATTCCTCGAGCTTGTATAACCGCATCTCTTGCTGGAGTACTCTCACTTTCCCCTGGTGCTTCTGTGAGGCGTTCGTGGTCTACTTTTGATACTTCAGTCCAAATATCAATCCTATCTATTATTGGGCCTGAAATTTTTCTTTTATACCTCTCTATTTGAAGTGGTGAGCAGGTACAAGGTTTGCCTTTTATTCCATAGTTGCCGCAAGGGCATGGGTTCATGGCGGCTACAAGTAAAAAGTGGGCCGGAAATTTAACTGTGCCCTTAGCACGAGAAACTGATACAACCCTTTCTTCAAGAGGTTCTCGCAAAGTTTCTATTGTTTTTGTTTCAAATTCTGGAAATTCGTCTAAAAACAAAACACCTTTATGGGCTAAAGTAATCTCTCCTGGTTTTGGGTTGGTGCCGCCTCCTATAAGGGAAACATAAGAAGATGTGTGGTGAGGCGACCTGAAAGGTCTTTCGGTGATAATGGAGTCGTTTAGGACTCCAACTATTGAATGTATTTCAGTAACCTCAAGCATTTCGTCAAAGGAAAGTGGGGGTAATATGCCAGAGAGTGCTCTGGCGAGCATGGTCTTACCTGTGCCAGGTGGCCCGTATAGGGCAATATTGTGTCCACCAGCAGCTGCAATAAGTAAAGCGCGTTTTGCAGCTTCTTGACCTTTGATATCACCCAGGTCGTGAGTAACTAGTGGCTTTTGTTTAAGTTCGCGCTTACTCTCAGGTTTTAATTTTTGCTTTGTTTCTGTGTCTTGGGCTAAATGATTGATTATTTCATTTAGTGTTTCTGCTCCATATACTTTTATATTTTCAACTAGGGCTGCTTCGTTAGCATTTTGGGTGGGAAGAAATATTTCTTTGAAACCCATTTCTTCTGCCTTTCTGGCATAAGCTAGTGCCCCTCTCACATTTCTCAATGAGCCATCAAGTGATAATTCTCCTAAAAATATCTTTCCTTTTGGGTCAAATATTATATCTCCATTTGCAAGTAGATATGACAACGCAATCGCTACATCAAGCCCGCTCCCCTCTTTTTTAACCTCAGCGGGAGCTAAAGAAATCACTATTTTATGATTTTTTGATTTTGGAGATTCGTAGCCAGAATTTTTCACTGCAGCACTTATCCTATCTTTTGCTTCTTCTACTGCTTTGTCGCCAAGTCCTACTATTGAAAATGAATGCAGACCACGAGAGAGGTCTGCTTCAACGTCAACAATATAGGGTTTTAATAGATTTGTTTGCGCACTGTGAACTTTTGCATATGACATTTTATTCCATGTGCTCAATACATGTTCTTGCAGACTGGTTTGCCTTAAGTCTATCTTCTTCTATAGGTTTTTTACATACTTCGCAAAAACCATAATTTCCGCTCTCTATTTTTTTGAGTGCATCTTTTATGTCGTTGTATCGTATTTCGAGCTCCTTTAAAATCGCCGTGTTTTCTTCAAATTCTTCTATTTTGTCTGCTGCCTCGCTATCATCAGCGGTGTTTATATCAAAATCTGCTGGCTTCGCTTCCCAATCAGCTGTATTTTCAGGGTTTTTTTGACCTATACCTCTTAATTCGCTATCTACAAGTTTAAGCTCTTCTTCTAATTTACTCTTGAAATAATTTATATCTATGTCGTTTCTCATTCACTTATTGTACCATAAAGGCCTATCTAGTAAAAGATCGATTTGCATATAGGGATGCAATGTCGCCTATTATGTTTGCTGAGTCGGTTATCAATACCGTGTTTTTATCTAAAAAAGCATATGCTAACCAAATATTATTTTGGGCGTCTGAAAATACCCTGGCGTCCTTATTTTTTACAATTACATCCTTCCAATTTACTAAAGCATTTTGATTATCAAATTTGTTTGCCATAAATGAAAAGTCTCTTGCCAAAGTCTTTTCCCACTCCAGCATGGATGAAAATGTGAGACCAAAATCATCGGAAGTGAGTATGACAAATAAATTTTGTTTATCATCTTTTGAAATTATGCCTACAGCATAATCGTCGCGCAGTGTACGTAGTAGTGATGATGGTGGAGTCGCACCAACTAATGAGACGAATTCTCCTGATCGGTCGAGTCTTTTACCGTTAACATCAGAAATGATTATTTCAGTCAAACCGCTTTCAACTGGTATTTTTTTGAGTTCTGACTCAATTGTTTCCTTGCTTGCGTTTGCAAGAGTAGTTTGGTGTATGAATGGAAGCAGTTTATTCTCATAAGATATTTTTGGAGTAGGAGGCAGGCTTAACCGTTCATATATATAAAAACCTATGTATGCACCCCCAACAAGGAGCAATATGCTTGATAGCAAAACTGTGAAATTTACTTGGAAACTTTCAGACTTTGGTTTTGGCTTTTTCTCTTTTACTATCAATTTTTCCTCCTCGTTCTTCTGCTCATCCTTACGTTTTTTTTCTTTTGCTGCAATTGAAAGTACCGATTCATTTTTTTCTTTAATGAATTCAGCCATATCGCTCTGATAGCTTCGAAGAGAAGATAACTTGGCTTTATTGTGAAGTTCTTGCGATAAAAATTCTTTCCCTTCAACCTTTTTGTTTTCAAAGTCTTTTTCTGCCTCTTCGCCCTCTAGCTTTACTTCATTTGATTGGTTTTCAGGATCCATTTTTATATTTTACCAAACTTTAGACCGAAAAAATCTATTTCTTCTGAATAAAGTTGGGGTCAGCATCTTTGATTGAGAGCTTTAGTCTTCCTTTATCATCAACACCTTTTATTACTACTGGCACCTTCATTCCAAGTTTCAAAAAGTTTTCAGTTTTATCTATCCTAAAGTTTGCGATTTCTGAAACGTGTACCATGCCCTCTCCATTCCTTCCGAGTTTTACTATTACACCAAAGTCAGCGACTCTTATTACTTCACCAACAAATTTATCACCTGGCTTGTATTCACGAACAATGTCTTCAACCATCGATTTTGCCTTTTCTGCACACTCTGCTTCGCCTGTAATGTATACTGATCCGTCTTCTTCAATATCAATTTCTGCACCAGTTAGGTCTTTGATTTCATTGATAACCTTACCACCAGTTCCAATCACCATACCAATCTGTTCTGGTTTTATTTTGACACAAAGTATCCGAGGAGCTTTTGGAGAAAGCTCTTTTCTTGGTTCTTTTATTTCTGCCTCTATAACATCAATGATTTTAAGACGAGCAATTTTTGCCTTTTCAAATGCCTCTTTGAGTATAGGTAGTGGTATACCATCAACTTTCACATCCATTTGTACAGCTGTTACTCCATCTCTAGTACCTGCAACTTTAAAGTCCATGTCGCCGTGTTCGTCTTCTGGCCCTTGGATATCAGTGAGTACTTTGTGCTGATCGCCAAGTATCATTAAACCTGAAGCGATGCCTCCTACTGGCTTTGAAATAGGTACTCCGGCATCCATAAGGGCTAAAGTTGAACCACACACAGAACCCATAGAAGTTGAACCATTTGAAGCAAGTGCCTCAGAAACTATGCGAATAGTGTAAGGGAAAGTATCTTTGTTAGGCAAAACTGGAACGATAGCTTTTTCCGCAAGGGCTCCATGACCGATCATTCTTCTGTTTGCAACTCCCACTCTCCCTACTTCCCCGCTTGAAAATGGAGGAAAATTATAATGATGCATAAATCTCTTGTTTGTTTGTGTTTCCATACCGTCTATCACTTGAGAATCTCCAGGTGCTCCAAGGGTAAGTGCTGAGAAGATGTGTGTGCCACCTCTGTAAAAGATTCCCGAGCCGTGCAACATGCTCGAAATGCCACCAGCTTTGGCGTAGAGTGGGCGCAAATCATCAAATCCTCTGCCGTCAAAACGGACACCACCTTTAATTGCTTTTTTGTGAATGAAATCATTTATTGCTTCGTGGAATAACTTTTTTGCCATTCTTTGGTCAGCTTCAGGCATCGATTCGTTTAAAAATTTAAACCATTCTTCCTCAAGTTCGTATATTTTATGTTTGCCCGGTTCCCCCATTGTGCTTTCAAGTTTTGAAACGACTTTTTCCTCAAAAACTTTTATCAAATCTTCTGTGGCTTCAGTTTTTTTGATTTCAAGCTTCTGCTTTCCAATTTCATTTACAATATTTTCTTGGAACCTTTGTAATGAATTCAAAACTTCAACTGCTTTCTCTAGAGCTTTCATCAAAACCTCCTCTCCTGCTTCGTTTGCACCAACTTCGATCATGTTTATTGTGCCGTCTTTACCACAAGCGATAAGGTCTAGCTCATAATTTTCATTATCTCTATCTTCGTATGAAGGATTGATGATAAATTCATCGCTTCCTTTCATTTTTCCAATACGTACAGCACTTACTGGGCCATTCCATGGTATGTGCGATGTGGCAAGGGCAAGAGAAGATGCAATTACACCTAAAATATCAGGATCATGCTTATCTAGCGAGAGTATTGTTACTATCACCTGCACCTCATTTCTTAAATCGTGATCAAAAAGTGGTCGGATTGTTCTGTCTGTAATGCGGCCTGAGAGCACTGCTTCATCAGACGGTCTGCCTTCCCTCCTTACAAATCGTGAGCCTAAAATTTGCCCTGATGCATAAAATCTTTCTTCATACTCTACGGAAAGTGGAAAATATTCCAAATCTTTCTCACCTTTTGACATTACAGCAGTGGCAAAAACCACAGTATCGCCCATTCGGAGCATAACTGAGCCGTGAGCGTTTTCAGCCAAATCATTAAACTCAGCTTCCAACTTGGAGCCGTTCAACTCAATCTCAAACTTTTTACTTTTCATTTTATTCTTTGCGGAGCCAATTCTTGAATTTAAAGACTTCCTTAAACCCTCAAATTCAAAAATTGTTGCCCGCAGTTATTTTAATGCACCTACTATATCATAAAACCTCATCCTGGTTTTAGCCTTGACTCATGAGCATTTATTATGTAATAATATGAGAAAGGAGATCATTATGAATGGATATCATGCTTTGGGAGGATTAGCTGTG
>CAYVXT010000061.1:0-2293 GCA_964455485.1 uncultured Candidatus Saccharibacteria bacterium | reverse complement strand
CACTACATCAGTAAAATTAATTCTCCTTTGTAGGGGAATTTCTTAATTGCTTCTCTATATCTAGAAATCCCTCCTAAAGAATGGATTAGCCATCTAAAATCTTCCATTAATTTTACTGATGTAGTGGTGTAACTTAACCCAGCCTTTTTGCAAATATATCCATCTGTATCCATCAGCCCTTGCAATAAAGCGAGTCTGGATTCTTGGTCTGTTACAAGATAATTTTGAGGTATGAATTTTTCATACGATTTTTTCTCTGCCAACCCTAGATTTTTCAATTCGGTTATATATCTGTTCCTTAAAGGCCCAGGCTTAGGCTTAGAAATTTTGTAATCAAACTTATTTGATGTGCTTTGTTTTAAATAATATCCAGGAAGTAGATTAGATTTTATCCAATCTATTATTTCATTATCGGAACTGGATATTCCAATTTGGCTTTTTGCAGAGAAACATCCATCCCCGATTATCAATCCAAGGAAATAAGGATCAATAAATATTTCTTTGCGTATAAAATCTACATGTTTTGGCGTATCAATATTGTAACGGCATGCACCACTATTGCATCGTATTTTGGTTTTTATTTCTTTTGTTGTCAATATTTTGCCAAACCACTGATTATACCCAGTATTTACTTTCCACAAATGATCTTCACAGCATTTTACAGAATCACCATTGGTAAATTCTACATTTACTATTTTTTTTATTCCTTGTGGAAATATTCCAATAATTGGGGCAGAACCACCGGCAGGAACTAAAACTTGTTCGCCAAGCTTTAGTTCCCCCATTTTTTTGAACCCTGTTGGAGTAGCCACAAGTGAATCAAGAGGCTGGGCTTTCCCACTCCCAGTTGGGCTGAATATGATACCTCTTTTGTGTTTTAAGACTTTGTTAACGAAATCTGTCTGGTAGTCTTCGAGAGTGACACCCGGGAGGAATTGGTTGTCGATTTGAGGGGTGGCGAAGGAGAAACTACCTCTTTGGTCGTCAAAAGTGTAGTTTACGCCTTTGAATTTGAGAACTGCGGAGACTTCTGGGAGAAGGCCGGTCAGGAACTTCCCTGAGTTGCGATCAAAGAAGTTCCTGTAACCGTCCCATCTTCTTTGCTTATATGCACTGCTGTGAAAGTAATTTCTTTCCCTAAAACGCAACTTCTCCCATAAAAACTGCCTTATTTCAGGCTCGGCATTCAAATAACTATAGCAGTTTTCTAACTTGAGAGTTGCATCCATGCATATATGTTACCATTTTTCTTGAAATTTTTACATGTCTTTTTCCAAGTACTCAATAGGTTTCCCTACCGAAGTTGCATACTCAATCTCATATTTCGTATCAGCCCCGATATAAGGGAGAAACTTATAGTACTCATTTTGGTGCCCATAGTTGCACCGCCAGTTTGTGCATTCACACCCTGGACCTTCGTCAAGCCATTGAGAACATTTGCTGCAAAAAGCTCTCCTGCAATTGATCACAAGTACTTCATGGCATAGATCGATTCTGGCCCGATCTACAGTTCTAAGTGTCTCCCTTTCTTCTGCGGATATTTCTACGCCGTCGGCATGTTGGAAAAAGGACATCATTAGTGGTAATGTGCCTTGTTTTTCCAAATTTGCACCAATTTCATGAAATGCGTCTTTAAAGCGACTTGAACCTATTAATGTCACTATTTTAGTCATTTTTGTTCTTGTGGCTTAGGTTTCGGTTTCTTTATTCTCCGACTTCGGCCTCGCTTTGGCGTTCCCTGGCAGCATCCGCCCATTTTCGTCCCTCGGTATGTCGTAATCTATATATCTAGTTTCTCCATCCTCAAAAAATGCCCCACCATCAATAATCTTCACCTTTATGTCATAATGCCGTATCTCATAATCCTTGAACGTTTTACGTCCATCTGGTTCATCTGCATATCTTCTGAACCAGAATTTTTCAGTAAATTGGTTGTAAAGTAAGAAGCCTTCTACGTCTTTTGCACTTTCTTTGTTCATTTTGTCACCAAAAAGAAAGTAGCCCTCAATAACGAGGGCTACTTATGGGTTTACTTACTCTCTGTTTGGTTTTGGTTTGCGAGGATCATTACTGAAGACCAACTTTTCTTCAGTGTAATTTGCATCACTTTTTATAACTAAAAATCTTTCTTTTACTTCAAATAATGCATCTATTGAGTATAACTTTACTGCTAATTTGGCAAGTGCATTGTGCAAATTTTGTCCCGGAGCCAAAATTTTGTATCTAAAATAACGATTATCTGTTTGTCTTGTGGGTTTGAAATCATCAATTTTCATGAAATTACCAGACATAT
>CAYVXT010000060.1:0-3127 GCA_964455485.1 uncultured Candidatus Saccharibacteria bacterium | reverse complement strand
ATCCACAAACGATTGCTTTTGACAATTTTTCAGAGATAGAATTTCCTTTTAAACTACCCTATGCTATTTTACCGGGGACGAGTGAAGCACTATCTGTTCAATTTACCCCATTTGATGCAGGGGATTACAATGGAAGTTTAAAAGTGATTACAAATGATCCAGATCAAAAAATTCTTGATATTACTATGTTCGGAAAGGGAAAAGCAAAAGCAAGTCCAATCATTCGGTTGTCTAATACAACTGTCAATTTTGGAAACGTTGTAAAAATTGGGAGCAAAGGAGAACAGAATTTTCAAGTGCAAAACCTTGGGCAGAGTGATCTTATAATAACAGAGATTGCATCATCGAATTCAAGTTTGACAACAACCCCTGGACAAGCGACGATTCGCCCAGGGGAAACGTTGAGTTTAAAAGCTATTTTTCAGCCAAAAAGCTCAGGAGATTTTAGTGCGACACTAACCATAAAAAGTAATGACCCTAATGCGCCCCTTACAACTATTGTAGTTCGAGCCCAAGTGCCTGAACAGGTTATTAATAACATTCAAGTCGCAACTGATATCTCACTCAATGTCGGTGACGGAAAACAGTCGGGAACCTCATCCGTGAGTGCAGGGCCAGGTGACAAAGTCGCAATTGAAGTTTATGCCAGTGAGTATAATAATGCTCAGGGTGTTGAAATAACCCTGAATGTTCCAGATATTTCAGCCATTTCTGGGCAGCCTCAGGGGTTATCTACAGAATTTCCTGTAATCATCAATTCCATAAGTGGTAATGAGCTCAAAGTATCTGCTGTGGTTTTTGGGGCACCTAAAAGCTATTCTGGCACCCAATTAAAAATAGTCGGCACTGTGATAGTGACGCTTTCGCCTACCTTCAAATCGACCACTATTACTCTTTCAAAGGTCGATTTTGGTTCAGCAGGAATGGTTACCCCGAATATTAAATTGGAAGTGGAAGCAGGTGTGGGTATCCCTGGTGATTTTACCAAAGATGGCAAAGTTGATTTCACCGATTTCCTGCTGTTTGCCTCACACTTCGGTTCAAAAAAAGGCGATCAAAATTTTGAAACTGTATATGATCTGAGTAAAAATGATCAAGTTGACTTTCCAGACTTTCTTCAGTTTGCCCAGAATTTTGGCAAGACATCAGGGTGATGTCTAACGCTTTCTTTTGTTTTCAATGAGTGAACAGAAATATTTTGAAAAGAGCTTTTGCAAATTAAAATTTCAATGCTAATTGACCCCCAAAAAGGGGAAATTCCGATAGGGATTGCCCCTTAAATGTTCCGATTTTTGATGAAATACAATGGCAAATTTTTGAATGTGGCAAAATTCAAGTGGTGATTACCTCAAAGGGATTGTTGGGTTCGGCCTTTTGAAAAGGTGATGGAAATGGAAATGCATAATCCTCCCCATCCTGGGGAAATTCTGAAAGAGGACTATCTGGAGCCATTGGGACTCAGCGTCACAAGGGCTGCAGCCGGATTAAATGTCACCCGACAATCTCTGTCTGCATTGATCAATGGGCGTGCTGGCATTAGCCCTGAAATGGCGCTCCGTCTTTCAAAAGCATTTCGCACAACTCCGCAGTTGTGGCTCAATCTTCAGCAACATTACGATCTCTGGCAGGTTCGGCAAAAACTGTCTCACATTCAGGTGCGCGATCTGGTTGGTACGACAGAGAAACACAAGTGATACCCGAACGTGTTTGAATACAAAAAATGCGTTAATCTGTCCGATAGCGAAATAAAACAGGGCAATTCCGTCAGGGATTGGGGCAGAATTTTTCGAAGGCTTATTTTTTTTAAGAGGCAGCGAAAGTTGCCTCTTTTTTTTGATTGATATTATATGTGAACAATTTTTCAAATGAAAAAGAATCGGCATAATTCAAGGCACCATCACACCAAAAGGATTGATCGGTTCGACAAGGTTAAAGGGCGAGGGATCGGGCAGGGTGTCAAAAAAAGAAACAGGTGGGAAAATCAGGCTGTTTTTTTGAGGGGCAATAACAAACACCTGGCCTGTTGAGCGGTGGCGAACAGATATGAGGCCACCGGGTGTTGTTCCACCCACATTGAGGGTGTTGGTGATGCCATATTCACATTTTTTGTGCTTGAGTGTTTACAGTTCAAAACGGCTTACAAATTTTTTTAATTCCTGACTGATTTTTGACAATTCGACCGATTTACTTTGCACCAATCCCGTTGCACTTTTTACTTCGTGTGATGCTTGATTGATCAAAACCAAATCCTGGGAAATCGAACCTGCCGAATCAGAAACTTGAGAAATACCCCCCGCCACTTCGCGAATGCCAAATGCTGCCTGAGTCACATTTTGGGCTATATTTTGTGTGGTGGCTGACTGCTCCTCCACGGCTGTTGCAATATTGGAAACCAATTCATCCACATCGTGTATAACTCTGTTAATTTCCTTCATTTCCTTTACTGTACTGCTTGTTGAAGATTGAATTGCGTCAATCTTAGCCTTGATCTCTTCCGTGGCTTCGTTGGTCTGTTGCGCCAACTCTTTCACTTCTGAAGCCACAACGGCAAATCCTTTGCCGGCTTCGCCTGCACGAGCGGCTTCGATGGTGGCATTTAGTGCCAACAACTTGGTTTGCTCAGCAATTTCTGCAATGACAGATGTCACTTTGCTAATCTCTTCTGCTGCAACACGAAGCACATCAACACGATCAGAAGTTGTTCGAACCTGATCAACCGCCAAGGCCGTTACATTCCGAGCACGCTCGGAATTTTGGGCAATTGCACCAATGGTTGCCGTCATTTCTTCGGCACCAACGGCAATGGTATTAACATTTGTATAGGACTGTTCCGAATTGCTGGTTACCACCCCAGCCAAAGAACTCATCTCCTTGGCGGCAAGGGAAGCGGCATTGGCTCGATTGTTCAATTGCAAAATATTTTGGGATACCTGTGTTGAAACAGCAGCCAATTCGTGTGACGAAACGTTCAATTGATCAGAGGTTTTTGAAATATCTAAAAATGACATCCGCAGGTTTTCAGAAACATCACTCAAGGCTCGCGCCAGCACACCAATTTCATTATCAGTGTGAAATCGTATTTGCTGGGTTAAATTGCCCTGTGAAATTTGCCGGGCAATTTCTGACA
>CAYVXT010000059.1:0-3205 GCA_964455485.1 uncultured Candidatus Saccharibacteria bacterium | reverse complement strand
CCAAATGAAACTGTGGCCTCCCCCGATTGGAAAAAGTCCAGGCGATGCTCTTCTTGCTGGCATCGATCTCAGAAAATGGATTTGCCTCGCTCTTTGAAAGAGAATTTAAAAACAGACTCTAAGAAGAGAGCTTTTGTAGCGTGTAGATAAGGAAATCTTTCCCTTCGTATTCTTTTTGAATATTCTCTCTTTCTTCTTTGTATTTATCAATGATTGCGTCTTTTTCGAAAAAGGACATAAATGTAGGTAGGGCAAGATTTTTAAGATTGGATGCGCCACTTGAAAGGTCATCGCTGACGTAAGGTTCTATGCAGTTAGAAAACGCAGAGCATTTCTCTTCCATGCCCCAATTTTTCCAGTAAAAGACTAGAGAATTCTTGAGTCCATAGCCAAATAAAAGCCCCCATGCCGCTGCATTCTTTTTTACTTTTTTCCAGAAGCGAGATCCTTTTTCAAGCCGGTAAACTTCTTTAAGAGGATCAAAATCAAAACCGGCAATATCTTTAAAAACAGTGTAGTTTTCGGATAAGGTTTTAATAACTTTTAGAGAATCTACAAAATAGACATGCGCATACTTGGAACCAGGTGTGGTTTTTTCTTTATAGAGCTGGAATGTTTTCATAGGAAAACGAGAACGCAGTTGTTCCCATTTCTCCCAGTTTTGCTCAAGATGATAATCTTCAAGAGGGATAGCCGTTTTTTTGTCTTCTTCGGTCATTTGGTCATAATATGCTTGGATTTCTTCTTCAGTGTAGTAATATAATGTAATGCAAGTCATTGGTTTGCTGCCACAAAGGGTATAAATGGCTTGATTTTGAAGCATCACTCCCGTGAAGAAATCCTCCATCCAGCCTTTTTCTTCTGCTGTTAAATCGTAACGAAGTGGTTGGTCGCTTTTTGCGCATCCTGCAAGAAAAAAAAGAATTGAAAAGAAAGTTATTAAAGGTTTTAAATTTAATTTTGTTCTTTTTTTCAAATCTCGGAGGAGGGAAAAAATCATGATGACCAAGCTCTTTGCAATGATTGCAATTTTTACATCAGTCTTAAGTTTTGCTCATCAAATTGATGACCAATCGTATCATGAAATATTGGGTCAAATTGAGGCAAATAAAAACATATGTGTTGTTAAGGCGTTAGAAGACCGGATTTATCTTAAGCCTGACAGGCTGTATGAACCTATCCGAATAAATTTTTGAGCCATGTATAAATCAACCCCATTACAGCAAACCCTGTCCAGATTTTAGCTATACGCTCCCATCTTAATAGTAACCGCCGGCATCTACGCTTCAGCCAGGCAAAAGACCTTTCCACCATCCACCGCTTTCTGGTCAAACTGAATACCTTGCATACCTCGGACATCTCAGGAGTTTTCCTCCCCTTGATTTTTCGGTAAGGAATCAGAGGAAATATCTGTAAAATCAGTAACGCTTGCCTAAGCCAAGCTGCATCATACCCCTTGTCCGCTTCAAAAACAGTCATTCTTCCCTCCAGAGGATTTGTCCGGATGAGGTCTGCTCGTTGCAGCAGTCGCTCAACTTGTTGACGTTCGTCGCCATTTGCCCCTGTTGTCGTGATAGCTAGGGGATTACCAATCCCGTCGATCAAAAGATGAAGTAAAGATCCCTTGCCTTTGTGCCCGTGATTCACTTCTTGACCTCCTCCTGGTGAGGGGGGAAAAAGACCCGTCAGAGGCCAATTGCGATAGATCTAGCTTGCCTTCTTGAAGAGCTATCTGCAAAAGACCGCTCATCACCTTATCGAAAACCCCTGTTACGCTCCAAGTTTTGAGCCAACCATGAGCAGTAGATCTTGGGGCAAAAAGGTCGAAATTTCTAGGAAGATCAATCCAACGGCATCCGCGAGTGAGAACGAAAAGTAAAGAGTTCCAAACTTTGCGCAAGTCACTCCGAGGGACCCCTCGCTCTGGCGGCAAATGTAGATCCATCAAATTAAGTATCAAAGACCACTGCTCATCAGAGAGCGGCTGAAAATTAGAATTCATAATCCTCCTGATTAAGAAAATGCAGGGGAGTATACCAAATCAAAAATTTATTCGGATATGTTCATCCAACAGATCAGGGGATGTATTTAAATCTTAACGATGCGGAATATGTGCATCTTCCCATGCTCAATTCTGATAGTGATGGGTGCTATTTGTCGTGCATTGAGATATTCAATAAGTGTCCAGGATGTGGACAGCGATATTTTATTCGTTGCACAACTCCAGGCTGTTCTTTAACACAGAATAAACAAGAACGAGAAAGAGAAAAGGAACGTGCTAAAGAGCAAAGACAAAAAGAGAAGAAAAAGAAGTAGTCTTTACTCGTGTATAGATTAAGTTCGGCTCTAGGGATAGAGAAAGTCTTTTTTGTTTTCATCTAAAGGAAAAAAACCCCAGATCTCGACGGTTTTACTAGATGCTACATTGTTATGTTGTGCAACTTCGACTACGAAAATTACTTTGTCGTTTGATGTGCCTAGCCATAGACTCTGAGGGGTTGGATTAGGGGATAACAGTGGCCGAACTAGTGGTTTATTAAGTAGTTCATTACATATACAACCAAAAAATTTTTTCCATAGAGTTAAAGAGTCAAGAATTGGAAAGGTGCAGTTTATTGATTGAAATATATTTTTTAACTCATTTCTTAGTTTTTTCGTTGATAATAACTCTGCAATAAAATCGCAGAAATTTGGTTCAGTATTGGAAGACAACAATTGGTTGTGAATCCTGTTGAGCATTGCTGGGATCGGATTTCGAGTTAAAGCTGAATGTGAAAGCCAATTACGGTATAGGATGATGGAGGAATACTCCTCTTGCTTTTTTTTAGTTTCTATCAATTGCGCACAATCTTCAAGAAGAAGCCTACAGTCACCGCTATCGGCATAAGGATTTTTTGTGATTTTTTTAGCGCGCTCAATGATTTTCTCTTGTATAGTATGACCTCTTTTCTTTCATTTTAAAGGGTCTTTTATTTTTTGCGCTATGCCTTAAGAAAGGTGATTTTTTGGGTCAAATTTGGGTCAGTACTGGGCCAATTTTCTCATAACTTTGCGTGATTTGTAGTGATTTTATTTTTATTTCTGTGTCATTCTCTTCTATGAAAAGTCAGGACAAGTTACGTGGTGTTAGGAGTCCGCTCGAGACTTAAAATCTCCTGGGAGCAATCCCGTGCAGGTTCGATTCCTGTTCCGAGCAATAAATAAC
>CAYVXT010000058.1:0-2944 GCA_964455485.1 uncultured Candidatus Saccharibacteria bacterium | reverse complement strand
CAATTTGAGGTGAATTATATTATTAAAAATTACAACATCAAGCCGCTGGCATCTATTGCGCGCTCACTTAAGCGCAGCCAGCAATCAGTTTCAGGGAAAGCAAGGCAACTGAACATACACGTTCCTGCCCCAAAGAAATGGCTCCCTAAAGACCTGGATCTGCTCAGGAAATTATGGGCAGATAAGGGCATTTCAATGGAGGAAGCTGCCCGCAGGCTGAACAAGTCACGCTCAGCAGTGCACCACCAGGCATGGAAAATGGGTCTAAGGAGACCCGGAGCTCCGGGCTTCTGGAGTGAAGAAGATACCAAATTCCTGAAGAGAAATTATAAAAAGAAAACTTATCGGCAAATAGCTGAGGAGCTTGGTATGACAACTGTATCAGTTTTTAAAAAAGCGATAAGGCTTGGCTTAAGATTACGCGGGGCACCGGTTATATGGAAAGAATCCGATAACGAATTCATACGCAGGAATTACGGGAAATTATCAGCCAAAGAGATAGCCGGTAAGCTAAACCGGAGCTATGATTCTATAATAACGCGTGCTGGACTACTTGGAGTAACAAGAGGAAAGAAAAAATAAACTCTGGACCCCGGGTATTTATTTCTGGCGTTTTTTTATTATTTAAAACCAAAAGACTGCCAACTTTCAAAAAACGCCACGCCTTAATCCCGTGGAGCGGGAGGAAGGAAAGTCGTAGCAAAGACACAAAGTCTCAAAGGAACACAAAGGCTTTTAACCGCCAAGCCCGTAAAGTGAAATTTTCACCTGCCTTATAACGCTTTAGCGGTGGAAGGTTATAGCCTCGCCCTTCAGGGCGGGGGTTAGAATAACCCAAATAAAAAAAGCCCCAGCGGGGCGAAATGTTGTTTGTTGTAGGTGAACGTAAAGTCCTTCGGCAACCTTTCTTCGTTTCACTCAGCAAGGCATAGCACCAACAACGGGGGAATCTTCAACTTCCCTTTGGGCGCCTTTAGCAAGCCCTATCATTTTGGTGATATCAACGAAATGGTCGGCAATATCTTCACCAGCATTTTTGCATGCTTGTTTTGCTTTTTCAACTACCCTTACAAGATTACGCCAATCAGAATAATTGAATATAATCTGTAAGTACCGTGCGCTCCAATATTCAACTCCCTCAGTTTCATACCTGGCAGCTTCAAACTTTTCGAACAATTCCTTAATTAATTCCTGTTTCATGCTTTTTCACAAATATAACAGAAACTTTTAGTTTTTTTAAGACCGGCGACAGCATTATTTTGAACTCCAATTGGATTATTCCGGTAGGAGTTTTTTATTATATAAAACCAAAAGACTGCCAACTTTCAAAAAACGAAAGTCGTAGCAAAGACACAAAGACACAAAGACACAAAGACACAAAGTCTCAAGGGAACACAAGGCTTTAAACCCCGTTAGGGGTGAAATGTTTGTAGATTTAGATGTCCCTATTTTATTTAGCCCTGTAGGGGTGACATGTGCATTTGTTGTTGGTGACGCTTCGCTAAAACTGCAGAAGCAGTCATGGCACCAACAATGGGGAGTAAATTTATCAGGTTATCACACTTTATAGTGTAAAAATTGTCTTACTGGAATTGCACTTTGCATGATACCAGGGGAAAAAGGATGGATAATTATTTTTTGGGGATTAAGTTAAATTGTAGAATGCTGATGAAAAGAAATATGTTTATCCCAAAAGTTGCCAACTTCATTCATCATTTTGGGATAATCTGTTATTTGTTTATATTCAAGATAAAGTTTAAAAAGACTAATAAAACTATTTAGATCAACCTGGCTTAAACCATACATTAAGCCTCTGGCTCCCTCAAATGCACAATTAGTTGCAGCTAAAATTTGGCCAAAGTTTAACGCTTTTTCAATTTCTGGATAATTTGCTTCACTTAAGATCTCATGTGAATTATTGCCCATATAATTAATCAAACCTGCAGAACACCAATCGCCAGAACCAGCTGCATCTTTTAGCGATGGTATTTTGAATGCTTCCAGATGTTTCCATTCCTTTTTTCTGGATTTTTTTAATCTGTATCTCAAACCATTTTTGCCTAAAGTTTCTATCTCTAACAATACATTTGGTTTAGAGTATATTTCAGTATAATCATGCAATCTTTCATTGGAATACTTTAAAATATGAGAAACTTCTAAACATTCATGAAACAACTTATCTTCTTTAATTGAAGAAGGCTCAAACATTATTAAAGCACCATTTTCTTTATGGTACTTTGCAAGCTCTACAGAAGCTCTATTCACCCGATCAAAGTAAAAAACATTAGAGTGGGGGGCACGAGTAGTTATTTCCTCAACTTTTTTACTTAAAACAGGTTTATAGGAAGGAAGCCATTTACCGGTATCTGGCCATTTAAATTCAAATCTGTGTTTGGGCTCTCCCTTTTTATTTTGCGTGATTCTATGGATTATTATGGGAGTACTCCCATCAGAAGATTTTTCTACTAGATTTATATGAACATCCCATTTTTCTAAATCATCAGTAAGTGCATTTGCAAATCTATCTTTAGATAAACGTGCAATTGGATAAGTATCCCAACCTAAAAAGGATAAAATAGTTAATACATTACCACATGAGCCACCAGCATAACAATTTTTAAACTTTTTTGGTTTTCCGTTCACTACTAAATCAAGAGCAATTAGACCAACCCCGGAGCATTTTAAATTTAAACTTTTAGTCTTCATAGGGCTCTCCTGTTAACCAAAGCTCAAATAGTGAATTATTACAATTATATTCTTGTAATTTGTTTTCTCCACCACTTACGTTATAACTATATGGTTCTAAATGCAGAACTCCAACCTGATATTTAGGTATTGAGTTCTTGCTATCATATGCTGCCAACAACACACCTAATGATAGAAGTTTGCTTGATAAAGCTGATAGCATTATTTTACATCCTTTTAGTATTTGAAACGTCTCGGT
>CAYVXT010000057.1:0-9445 GCA_964455485.1 uncultured Candidatus Saccharibacteria bacterium | reverse complement strand
GCACAGCGAGCCGAGCGGAATTCTTCTGTCGGAGTTAGCACTTTGCGTCGAGCGTAAGATGAAATACAAAACCACCACGCGCGCGGAGCGTGCGAATCATTCAGTGGAAAAATAGGTTCTAGCGGAGTACAATAGAGGCTCAAGAGATTTTTGCCGACTTAGCTCAGATGGTAGAGCAGCGGTATCGTAAACCGCAGGTCGTCGGTTCAAATCCGACAGTCGGCTCAAGAATTAAAATGGAAAATATAAGAAGTACAGGAGAATCATTTGAATCATTAAAGTCTAGGGTGGCGGATATTTTTGCTGCCGAAGGATTGTCGGAAAACCTAAAAAATATTATTCAAAAATGGCATGATGAACAGTATGAAAAGACAGATAAAAGGGGTGGCGCTATTGAAGACAGAGTAATATTCCAGATGAGATATGCAGAGCTGTACATAATCACAAAAAGATATGAGTTTGCATTTGATATTTTGGATAGCGCCCTGGACCAGGCTAAACAAGAAAGGTTGGATGAGTTGGTCCACCAAATAGGCCCAATGATAGATAGTTGCTATGAATAAAGATGAAATTGAAAAAAAGATAGCTGAGCTTGAGGCGCAGATGATGCAGCCTGATTTTTGGAGTGATGTGGACAGGGCACAAGCAATAATTAAAGAAGTTCAGCGACTTAAAGATGAGCTTGAAGGTGTAGGTCAATATGATAGAGGTGATGCGGTCATGACTATTTTTTCTGGTGCCGGAGGAGATGACGCAGAAGATTTTTCAGCAATGCTTTTGAAAATGTATTTCAAATATTTTGAAAGGAAGGGTTGGAGTTATTCTATTTTACATCAAAACGAAAATGATCATGGAGGTTATAGAAATATCACAATAGATATTGGAGGTAAGGGGAGTTACGGGACTCTTAAGCGAGAGTCTGGGGTGCATAGATTGGTTCGAGTATCTCCATTTAATGCAAATGCAAAACGACATACTAGTTTTAGTATGGTTGAAGTAATACCAAAGTTTGAGAAACAGAATGAAAAGGATATTGATCTTGATGAGAAAGATCTTAAAATTGAATTTTCTCGCTCGTCGGGACCAGGTGGACAAAATGTAAACAAACGAGAGACGGCGGTTCGTATAGTACACACACCTACCAATATTTCTGCCGCATCTGATGGTGAGCGTACTCAGGAGGCTAATAAAGAAAAAGCCTTATCAATATTACGCGGCAAAATTTTTAAAGCGTTGGAAGAAGAAAGAGTTTCAAAAGAGGAAGGTATGTATATTTCTAAAACCACTGAAGTTGCCTGGGGCAACCAAATTCGTTCCTACGTCCTCCACCCATACAAGATGGTTAAAGACCATCGTACCAATGTTGAAACGAGTAATGTTGAAGCAGTACTCGAAGATGGCAAAATTGATGAGTTTATAGAAGCCGAAGCAAGAGTGTAGGTACTGAGCTCACCAGAGCGAATGTGCTGAAAAGAGTTTGTAAAAAATGAAATTGTAGTATAATGGGGATGTGATTGTTTTTGATAATGTATCAAAAAAATACAATGGCGATTATGTCGCTTTAGACAAAGTATCTTTTACCATAAATCCAGATGAATTTGTCTCTATAGTCGGCCCTTCGGGTGCAGGCAAGACTACTCTTATAAAAATGTTACTCGCCGAGGATAAGCCAACCGAAGGAAAGGTGCTTCTTCATGATACAGATATACATAGTTTGCGCGGTGATGATATAAATTTTGTTAGAAGGAAGATTGGCGCAGTATTTCAAGACTTTAGACTTTTACCTCAGAAAAATGTGTATGAAAATATTGCTTTTGCAATGGAGGCGGCAGGCCGACCTGACGTTGAAATAGAATCAGACGTCCCACATGTTTTGGAGCTGGTTGATTTGGGAAGCAAAATTTGGAATTTTCCACATGAGCTTTCTGGTGGTGAAAAACAAAGAGTGGCCATCGCTAGAGCAATAGTTAATCAGCCTGACATAGTGATTGCGGATGAGCCTACTGGAAATTTGGACCCCGTAAATACCTATGACATAGTCCAAATACTTAAAAAAATTAATGACTTAGGTACTACGGTTATACTCACTACTCATAATAAGGGAGTGATCGATTCAATTGGTAGGCGAGTGATTACAATGCAAGACGGTAAAGTGGTGCGAGATGACCCAATGGGAGGATATATTTTGTAAATTTCAAATTATTCTAAATAATCTAATTTCTAAGGATGGAATCCACAAGTTTTAAAATGAAGTTAAAGAGGGTAATTAAAAGCGGTTTTTTCAATTTTTGGAGGAGCGGTTATGTTTCTTTAGCATCAATATTGGTAATGGTAGTCACTTTGTCGGTGATAGGTTCCGTTATGTTTATTGGGGCGGTTCTCAATGTGACAATGCAGGAACTCAGAAACAAAGTTGATGTAAACGTGTATTTTGTAACTTCTGCGGAAGAAGAGGATATTTTGGCACTGCAAAAGCGCATTGAGACACTCCCTGAAGTTTCCCGAGTTGAATATATAAGTCGAGAGGCTGCTTTGGAGGCTTTTAGGCTGCGTCATGAGAATGATCAAACTACACTTCAGGCACTAGAAGAGCTTGGTGAAAATCCCCTCGGTGCCTCCTTGAATATAAAAGCTAAAGAGCCTTCTCAGTATGAAGGGATTGCAAATTTTCTAAATGAGGAAAATATCCTTTCTAGTCAAGGGGAGAGTATCATAGCTAAAATAAATTATTTTGAAAATAAAATAGTCATAGATAGACTTTCTAAAGTTATAAATTCTGTAGAACAGCTTGGCACCGGCTTATCCATTGCATTTATCGTGGTTTCTATAGTTATCACCTTCAATACAATTCGGCTTGCTATTTATATCTCCAGAGAGGAAATATCAGTTATGCAGCTTGTGGGAGCTTCAAAAAACTATGTAAGAGGGCCCTTTGTAGTGACTGGTGTAATAGTGGGTCTTATATCGGCTATTATTACCGTTCTGCTATTTTTCCCGGTTTTGTATTTTATCGGAGGCACTACACAAAACTTCTTTATAGGGCTCAATGTGTATCAATATTTCCTTGACAACTTCTTCCAAATATTCTTGATTGTTGTTGGAGCAGGTGTTGGAATCGGTGCGCTCTCAAGCTATTTGGCAGTTAGGAAATATTTAAAGCTGTAATCCACGGTTTTTAGTTTTACATAGTTTCTTTCATAAACTATATTGGATTGGTTGAAACAATTACCAGCGATATTATTTTTTTTGGGATGAAGAAAAATCATAAATATATTTTTGTTATAGGAGGTGTGATGTCTGGAGTCGGTAAGGGTGTAGCGTCATCATCGATAGGTAAAATTCTCCAAAGTAAAGGTTTCTCGGTCAACCCTATAAAGGTTGACCCTTATTTAAATGTGGATGCTGGCACCATGAATCCAACAGAGCATGGTGAAGTGTTTGTACTTGATTCGGGCCTTGAGACTGACCAAGATATGGGAAACTACGAAAGATTTTTAGAGCTCGATCTTAAATCTGATGATTATATGACTTCTGGCACCATTTACTATCACATAATCCAAAAGGAAAGAAGAATGGGCTATAAAGGTAAATGTGTTGACCCACTCCCATTTATAACTGAAGAAATTATTCGTCGCTGGAAGAAGGCTGCAGAAACACACCAATCTGATATTTCTCTTATTGAAATCGGGGGTACTATAGGCGACTATCAAAATGTGATGTTTATAGAGGCGGCTAGGATTTTGAAGGTGAAATATCCAAACGATGTCATGTTTATTATGGTTTCCTATCTTCCGGTTCCTGGTTCATTGGGCGAAATGAAAACAAGACCAACTCAAAATGCTGTGCGTCAGTTAAACTCATATGGTGTGCAGCCAGATATGATCATTGCACGTGGTCCACAGCCACTTGATCACAAACGTAAAGAAAAAATCGCTTTTTCTTGTTCAGTCAGTCCAGATAATGTTATTTCTGCACCAGATATAAAAAGCATTTATGATGTGCCTTTAAACTTCGAAAAGGATAAAATTAGCAGCGCCATTTTAAAAACGCTTCATATGAGGACTAAATCTAAAAATGGTGCTTTACACGAATGGAAAAAATTCGTAGATAAATCAAAAAAAGCCAAAACAGAATTGAATATTGCAGTGGTAGGGAAATATTTTGACACAGGTGACTTTGTTTTGTCAGACGCTTATGTTTCTGTAATTGAGGCCGTCAAGTTTTCATCATATTGGAAAGATGCAAAGACAAACCTGACATGGATAAATTCAAAAGAGTACGAAGTTGACCCAAAAAAAGTGAATGAACTCAAAAAATATGATGGAGTGATTGTGCCTGGAGGATTTGGGGAAACAGGTATTGAGGGTATTATTTTGGCTATAGAATATATTAGGAAAAATAAAATACCGTATTTGGGACTGTGTTACGGTATGCAGCTTGCTGTTATTGAGTATACTAGAAATGTGGTGGGTTGGAAGGATGCTCATACTGCCGAAATAAATCCAAATAGCGAGCACGTGGTTATAGATATCATGCCCGAACAGAAGAAACTTTTAGAAGAAGAAAAATATGGAGCATCAATGCGACTTGGAGCCTACCCAGCAAAAATTAAAAAGGGAACTCTGGCATACAATGCGTATAAATTAGAAAATATTTCTGAACGACATCGCCACCGATACGAAGTGAATCCGGTGTTTGTAAACGAAATTGAAAAAGCGGGAATGGTATTTTCAGGCACTTCGCCAGATGGAAAGTTGATGGAGATTGCGGAGTTGCCAAAAAGTGTACACCCGTTTTTCGTTGGGTCCCAATTTCACCCTGAATTTAAGGCGCGTCCACTCCATCCTCATCCACTTTTCTCATCATTTGTTGAAGCTTGTATAAGCAAAAAAGGGAAGTAAATTTCTGATCGTTTTAGGTTTGGTGGCTAGCGCTAAAATTATTTTTCAATATTATTTTAGTGACTATTGTGATTGGTACTGAAAGTATTGCGCCCACTACTCCAAATAATTCTCCGCCAGTAAATACAGCAAGGATAGTAAGTCCTGGATTTAAATCAGTTCGACCGCGTATGACCAATGGTACGATCAAATAATTTTCTGCCATTTGTATTCCTATAAATATCAGAGCTACTGTAAGTGCAAGACCGGCAGAATGTCCGAGAGCTATAGCAATGGCTGGTATAGAGGAAAGTATCGGTCCGATATATGGTATGAACTCTAAAATTCCGGCTATGAACCCAAGTGCCAATGCCGACTCTATGCCTGCGATGGCTAAAGCTATCCAGGTGATTACTCCGACAATAATTGAAATAATAATTTGTCCTTGTGCCCAGCGACTGAGTGTTTCTTCTATTTCGTTTATTTGGGCCAAAAAATTATTTTTTGAATTTTTTGACATTCGACCAAATAAGGAATTTATAATTTTATCGTGATACGAAATTCCATAAATACTAAGTGCAATTACTGCAACAAATGCAATTACATACCTAAAGGCTTGGTTTGCATATTGGAGTATTGCATCAGAGAAATTTGATATTGCAGATTGAGTTAAATCCCCAATATAAGTGATAATCGGGTTTCCATTTTTAACAAGATTGCTAATTCTCTGGAGGTGTATCGGTGCTTCTATTGCTAAGTTTTTTACCTGGGTGATTATGTTGGGAGATAATATCAGTATTATTGCAGCCAAAAAACCAAATATTCCAAAATACACAATCGATATAGAAATCGACAATGAAGCACCTTTTGATTGAATATATCGAATAGTGGGTATGAGTGCTACCACAAAAATATATGAGAATGCCAATATTCCGATAGTGAATCTGATTTTATAAACTATCCATGCCAAAAGGATGACGCCCAACGCCACCACAATTTGGTTTTTTAAAATTGGCTCCAGTATTTTGGATGTCATGCCGTCTAAACCGTCGGCTGATATTCATTTACTTCAGTTGCTCCAGCTTCATTCATTATCTTCGCCACATTTTTATCAGAGTCTGCATGTACTGCAACCAAAATATCTCCACTGTTTACTTTGTCTATATAATCTTGGGCACGTTTTTCATCAATACCCCAACCTGCAAGTGCTCCAATTAATCCACCTGCTGCAGCGCCAGTAGCTGCTCCAGCCATTACGGTACCAGTGATGCCAAGAGCTGCCAAAATAGGCCCTGCTGCCAAAATTGGCCCTATCACCGGTATTACCCCGGCTACTGATGCAATGCCCGCTATGGCTCCCAAAGCACCCCCTATACCCGCACCCTTTGCTGCACCTTCAGTTGGAGTATCTGAAGATATTTTTCCTGCACCGACTTCTTTAAGTTCACCATCGGTATTGCGATAAATATATGAAATATCCTCATCGCGCACTTTTATCTCTCTGTGCAACTTGTTGATTGCTTCCTCAGCATCGCTTCGTGTCATAAAAATTCCCAATGTGATTTTTTTCATTTATTTCTTAATTAATTCTAAAGATTGCACATTGTATGATATATGTGCGGGTATTAAGAAAAAATGAAGGGAAAAGGTTAAATAAAAAACGCCCAGCTCCAGTGGGCGTTTCCTGTTGCGTCGTAACCTACCATAGTCGAGCTGTGCTGGAGCCACAACTAAAAAAACTACTTTAAAGGTATTATATCATTTATTTTTTAGATTGCAATTCTATTTACTGATCTCCCTTTTTCTGGTATTTTTAACCTGCATTTGCCGGATCGTCTAATGCTCCCGATTTGTTCAAGAGCAAGGCGATTGAGTACAAATCGAAGTCCGGCGAGCGTAGCGAGTCGGGGTAGGACAGTAAATATATAGCATCGAAAAGTAATTAAAATACCAATAATTGCCGGATCGTCTAATGGTAGGACAACGGACTCTGAATCCGTTTATCTTGGTTCGAATCCAGGTCCGGCAGCTCGGAAAGCGCAGCTTGTAGAGCTGTCGGAAGCAAGTGACACAATTCACTTGCGTCCTGGATTCGAACGGCGGAGTATAAAATTTTGAGCCCAAAATTTTTCGAGCCGGTGCCCAGACCAAAATTTTTTGACTGAAAAAATTTTGAGTCGAGGGAGAAATTCCAGGTCCGGCAGCAAAAATTATGTCTTTAAATTTGATAGTATTTTTAGACAGGTGTAGAACCTTTTGAATAATAAATATGGAGCGTATAAAACAAACAATCACAGAAATAATAGAAACTAAACCACTCAAAGAATTGGGTTTAAGGTTTGTTGGTGTCGGAGCAGATAAAGCTGTTTTTGAGACTCCTGGGAGCCAAAGAAAACTTATAAAAGTCAGTATGTTTATTCTCCAAAAGAAGATTTCAGAAACTCTTCACAATATACCCTTAGACGAAAGAAGATGGAGCGAATTTCAAAATGAAATTATTGCTGAACAAAAAGAATATGAGGAAAATATGGCTGAGGTTTTTGGCAAGGAACATTTCCCTAGAAAAGGAGTTTTCAAAGCTAAAATACCTTTAAACAAAGAAATTTTGCTTAAAGTTGTTGACGAAAATGAAATACCTTTAGTTGAAAATCTAAATGATGATGCTGTTATTGAAATTAAAATATTGATTGAAACTCAGTTAATAGCTGAAGAGTTAAAAGACTCAGAAAAATTTGAGACAAGGAGTTTTAATTCTGATTTGATTACTGAAAAAAATTTTAGAGGAGAGGGTGATATTCAAATGGCGCTCACAAGAGTTAGAGAATTTATTGACAGTAATTCTTCTTCAGAAGAAGAATTGGAAGCTCTGGGAGATGAATCTTTTAGAAAAGTTATTGAAGAAATCGTAACTAAAATTATTTTGTATAGTAAAAAGACTGGTCTCATGATTGATATTTTTGGAGGGAACAATATAACAATATTTAAGAAAGAAGACGGTTCTTGGGATTACCATATGCTTGATGTAATTTTGCCTGGTTCTCAAAAAAGATGGGAGAAAAATATAAAAGACGATAAAGGTTTGCATTTGCTTAGACACTACTATACCTACTTTTACTCAATAAACAGCTTAGCTAAAAAGCTTGGTATTGAAGATAATCTCGAAATGGACGATCTTGTTTATTTCAAAGGAGCTGAAATCCCAATTGGCAAATTCCCTGAGACGGAGGATTTTTACAGGCGTATGAATCAAAATCAGTAAATTAAATTTGTTCTAATACCGTCCCCAGCCTTCGTTAAAACTTCGGCTTGGCAAAGCAGACGGCCAGCTCGGAAAGCGCAGCTTGTAGAGCTGCCGGAAGCAAGTGACACAATTCACTTGCGTCCTGGATTCGAACGGCGGAGTATAAAATTTTGAGTCGAGGGAGAAATTCCAGGTCCGGCAGCCAATCAAGTTTTTCGTACCTAGAGACCTAGAGGCGTCATTACCGCTTAGTTTGGTTTTTAGCTATAATTCAATCAATGGATGAAATAACTTCAACAAATGAAAAAACCTGGGATGCTGTTGCAGACCAATTTGTAGAGGCAAGTGCTTTGCCTGTCTGGGGCCCATTCGGTATCGGAGATGATCTTAATCTCATTCCTGAAATAGAAGGAAAGACTTTTCTTGAGATTGGCTGCGGAAGTGGCAGGTCAATCAAGTACCTTGCTGACAAAGGAGCTAAGAAAATCTTCGGACTTGATATCTCCTCTGTGCAGCTCAAGGAGGCAGAGAATTTCAACAAGGAAGCTATCGCTCAGAACAAAGTCGAACTTCTTAAGGGCAAAATGGAGGACAAATTAGAGATTGATCCTGTTGATGTCGTCTTTTCAGTATATGCGATTGGTTGGACACCCGATCCAGAAGCAACTCTTAAGAATATTTACTCCTACCTTAAACCAGGAGGAATGTTTATTTGGAGCTGGGATCATACACTTTTCACCGATGTTCAATACGAAGAAGGAAAATATGTCGTTACTTACGCATATCACGATGAAAAACCCCTAGCTATTAAAAATTGGAAAAAGGAAGGGACAACGGCACATATTACCTACAGGAAAACATCAACTTGGTTTCAGTTACTTAAGGATGCAGGATTGGAAATCGTGGGATATCATGAACCAAAACCAAAAGATTTAAGCCGTGGCTCTGATGATCCAAAGAAATATTATTCAATCCAGAAAGCAGAGAAGGTTCCCGCTAGTTTTATCTTTGTTTGTAAGAAAAATGTATGAGAACTGTAATCAAGAAAATTGATACGGAATGGTTTGAGCTTATTTTGGCAGGCAGGAAAAAGTATGAACTTCGGCTGGCTGATTTTGATATTGAAGAGGGAGACATTCTAAGGTTAGAAGAGTATACAAAAAATGGGTGGGTTGGAAACAAAGAGGACAGAAAACCGACTGGCAGATTCATTGAAAAGAAAGTAACTTTTGTCAAAAAAACAGATTTAAAAAACTGGATTGATCTGCAACCGGAACTTTTGGAAAAAGGATTTTATGTAATTCAATTTGAATAATTATGCAAC
>CAYVXT010000056.1:0-3267 GCA_964455485.1 uncultured Candidatus Saccharibacteria bacterium | reverse complement strand
ATGAAATAAAGATTGAATCTGAAAAGATTGACTTAATTGAAGTGAAATAAATACTGCGCATAACATCCGTATTGCCACAACACTTTTTCTCTTTTAATTTTTATCTTTGGTAAAAAGTGCTGCGGCAATACTCCGGACGTTAGCTGCAAGCATAAGAACCGAACCAAATGACAATTGAACAATTAGCGAAAACAGAAACGGAATTGTATTCTATAGTTCTTGACCTTTATAAAATGGAACAGACGGAAGAACTTAAAAAAAAACTAAAAACTGTATTTGCATCATACAGACAAGTTCATAGACAATACTCTGACTTGGCGAAAGAAAAAGACGAAGCATTAAAACGTGGATTGTTCATACAATGGTACGCTATTACGGAACCAAATTACTTAACAGGAATAGAACAACTTGACGAAGATGCAGAAAATAATATCATTGACATTATTGAACATAAAATCCAAAGCAATTCTTTAGACAGCGAACTAAAATGGATGCTTAATTATTATGCGACTTGGGATTATGTATTTGACAAGTTTAAGAATCGAAAAGGTTTAGCTGAACTTATTGCAAATAGAACAAACGGGCTACCCATTGGGTTAGTTATTGACAAAGTCGCAATGAACAAGCGTGGACAAATGGGAATGTATTGGAACTCGTTAAACCATTTTACGAACACAGAAACAAATGCCAGCAGCTAACACCGCATTGCCACAACACTTTTTTATCTCTATTAATTTTTATCTTTGGTAAAAAAGTGCTGCGGCAATGCTTAGGCGTTATAGGCAACCAATGATGACAGTGCGAATCTTAATCATACTACTTCTAATCGAGATTGTATTTATCTGTAATTCATTTGGACAGACATATAGTACGGTAACATCTGATAATGAAATTTATGCTTTCTTAAATTGGATGACACGGACTGAAGAAAAACATGGAGAAGAACCAAAGTTAGGAAGGAAAAAGATCGCTTATCAAATTTTGGCTTGGGATTCCGCAAATTTTGTTTTGAATAATTCTGACTCTTTACTATACAAAGAAATTCCCTTACCTCCTTTCCAGAATATATTTTTATTTCAAAAGTCCACAAAAAACGATACCATATTTAATCAGATTGAAAGAACATTTATCTTCCAACAATTCACTTCAATAAAAGATACGATTTGGCATACGAGTTTTTCAAAATCAAAATTACTGACACGCATAAAGCAAAATAAACCGAATAGATATTATTATTCTATTCCGCTATTCACAATTGACAGAAAATATGTTATCATAAACAAAGAATATTATTGTGGCAACTTGTGCGCCTATGGAGGTTATTACATTTACAAAAAGATTGCCGATGGGAAATGGGAATATGTAACAGCAGTTCACACATGGATAAGTTGACAGCTTAAAAGAAATATATAGATGACCTTAAACAATAGCAATTCTTTGCGAAAACTTGGCTGCCTATAACATTCGTATTGCCACAACACTTTTTCTCTTTTAATTTTTATCTTTGGTAAAAAGTGCTGCGGCAATACTCCGGACGTTATGCGCAAGTTTAACGCTCCGTAGAAAGTGACTGCTGACATCAAACCATAATCGTTTTTAATGACTGACAAGAAAGAAATATTTTCTCTCAACAAAAGATACAAACTGACTTTTGAAAATTTTCAAGAGCCAAGAATGGGATTGAATATTTCAGAGTTTTTTTTGACCGACACGCAATCGAATAAGAAATTTTTTTTCAAACCACTATGGGCAATTGGTTGGAACGGAGCTAGTGTATCTTGGAGTGAAAACTGCAATTTTTTTTCACTTCCAATTGAGTCACCATCTGACTGCTTTTTTATTTACGACTTAGTAAATGATCAATTCACTTCAATACGCTTTTCAAACTGTTGGATCTTAGAAGGACATTGTAGCAATGACAAAATTGAGATTGAATTTCGTGACGACCAGATTCCGGAGAGAAACGAAAACTCTAAATATCCCACAAAGAAATTTCTAAAGCCAGAAAATCTTCAATTCAAATTTTCTGAACTTCATTGGATAGACATTAATTTAATAAGCAATTTTAATGAAATAATCAAAGGAATAATTGTTCACGAGTTTCTGCCTATTGATAAAGGTTGGCGTCAATTCAAAGGACAGCTTCCTCAAACAACAGAAATACTTGTATGTGAATTACGAGAGTTTGCAATGTATGGCGACAGTCAATCAATAGAATGGTTTAACGAAATACAAGCAAAGACAATTAACATCAACTATTGGGTAAATGCTTCTCATTATCTTGGACAGCAGAAAAGAAAATAACTTTTACAGAATGACTGCAAAACTTGAAACGCTAACCTTTGAACGAACAGAAAACCCGCGCATAACATGCGTATTGTCGCAACACTTTTTTATCTCTAATTGTATATATTTGTAAAAAGTGCTGCGTCAATACGCCACACGTTAGCAGTAAGGCAAAAAAACGACAATGACGACAGTGACTTCGGACAAACCTTTCCTTTACCGACTACTTGACATAAAAGCAGACTCAATACAAATTCTTCTTTTGCTTTATCCTCCTATTTATACTTTGTGGCTTCTTGCAATCGGCAAGAGACTGCTACAAAGACAAAATAAATCAGACAAGACTTTTACTTTCTTTGCTTCGGGGACATTTTTGTTTTTTACAATATATATTTTCGTTGCTCCACTCTTGCGACTATTTGACGTGGACATCAGCGTTACAGGACAGCAAGCATTACCTATCGTGTTGACAATTTATTTCTTTTGGTTCGCGACAGTTGGACTGCTCGCAAACATTACGATCAAATATGAGCGACAGTCAACACCGGACACTTTCTACGAACTAGCAGACAGCATCGACTATGTGAAAAGATTCTTTGCATTTTATTTTTGGTTTTTCTTTTTCTGGTCGTATCAAAAGAAAGTGAACAGATTCAATCGATGAAAGACATCTGAAAATACTCAGCAGACACAATAGCAATTAAATACAATTACTTCAACGTAGATAGTTCCGTCATCGGTAGACAAAATGCCCTACTGCTAACAAACGTATTGCCTCAACGCATTTTGCTCTCCTTATTTTTATATTTTTGTAAAATACGCTGCGGCAATACGTCGAACGTTAGGTGCAACCCATTGCGCATCTCTACAAATTACATTTTCCATATGAGAATTTTTAAAATTGTTTGTTTAATAAGTTTATTATTGTTTAGCTGCCATATTGGGAAAAAGCAAGTAGAATATGCTGAGATGAGCGCTAAA
>CAYVXT010000055.1:0-11399 GCA_964455485.1 uncultured Candidatus Saccharibacteria bacterium | reverse complement strand
TCACATCCCCTGAATTATTTTACTAATTCACCATACTGCTTCCCATCATTTTCACAGTTTTGGACGTAGCGAGCGGATTTCCCGCACTACGCGAGCCCGGTAGTTTTCAAATTCATTTTTGCTTTTAGCTTCCTGATTTTCTCTAAACCTTCTTTGGTAAGATGGGCTTTTGATTGAACCAGGTTTGCTACTTTACAGAATAGTTCAAAATTCTTCTGTTTAGAAAAACTTTGAAGAGGATATCGTCTGAAAAACGGAATTAATATGTTGAGAATATCTGAATGTGAACTTACGCTGTATCTATAGCATTGGCAGTGATTTAATCTCTGCTCTTTCTGAAAATACACCGCACCGCACTTCAGAGTATTCTTAACTTTTTCCAGAAGGAATCTGTCTTTCGCCTGCATTTTTATATGAAAATGCAATTGAACATTAAATCCCATTCTGTAGAGAGAAGATTTCCTAATATTCACATAGAAACATCCTTCCCCATCCGTTAATCCTACAATATACTCATTTGAAACTATCGGTTTTGTCCTTCCCATACGCATTTAATATTATTGTTTTAATTATAACATTAAGTTGACGCATGGTACTACGACGCAGCTGACTCCCAGCACTAATTTTTGGATTCAAGTTTTCACTTGACAATATTTACTTAATCTGCTACGCTAATGACACGACTGTTTATTTAAGGCTCGCATTCATTAATGCCTAGCTGAAGCAGTTGTGCCAGAGAGCTTCGAAAGCTGAGACTAGACTCCGGTCTAGAAACTCTCGTTGGTTCTTACCACACGGATCCTCTATTAGGTCATCCGTGTGTTTTTCTTTTTCCAAAAATTAGTGCTGGGTCTCCCAGGGTCATTCATAACTCCTTTCCAGACATCCGAGTCGGGTTTTCTTGAATACTTCCTTCTCACTCACCGGAGAAGTCGTATTGCCCTTTTTATGACTCGGCTGCCTTTTGCTACTAGGATCCTTCGGTCTTCGTGTTACCACAGGAGACCTACCCTTTCGCTACCACGTTTGACGTGGGTTGGACTTTAACCAACTGGATCTATATAAACTGCCTGGCGCCTTTAATTTTGAGTACAAGACTTGAGAACGTATTCACCGCGGTATAGCTGACCCGCGATTACTAGCGATTCCAACTTCATGGGGTCGAGTTTCAGCCCCCAATCCGAACTGGGGCCACTTTTCTAAGGATTGGCTCAGTCTTACGACGTCGCGACCTGTTGTAGTGACCATTGTATTATGCGTGTAGCCCAAGGCGTCAGAGGGACATGCTGACCTGGCGTCATCCTCACTTCCTCCCAGCACGAAGTGAACGAAGTTCACTTCAAGTTTGAAAGTTTGAAAGTTTCAAAGTTTGAAAGTCAGGAATTCCTAAACTTTTAACTTGCGCCTTTCTAACTTTTTACTCGAAGTGCGTTCATGCACTTTGTGCTGGATGGTCTCGGCTGACACTTGTAACAGCCAACGAGGGTTGCGTTCGTTACCCCACTTAAGGGAACAACTCAAACCACGAACTGACGACGGCCATGCATCACCTGTCTATACGTCCTTGCGGACTCTTTCTGTTTCCAAAAAGATTCGTATAGATTTCTAGCCTTGGTAAGGTTTTTCGTTTGTCATCGAATTGAACCGCATAATCCACCGCTTGTGCAAGTCCCCGTCTATTCCTTTGAGTTTTAAGCTTGCGCTCGTACTACCCAGGCGGATCGCTTAACGCGTTAGCTTCGCCTCTCAGAGGGTCGATACTCCGAAAAGCCAGCGATCAACGTTTAGGGCGTAGACTACTGGGGTATCTAATCCCATTCGCTACCTACGCTTTCGTGTTTCAGTGTCAGGGATGCGCCAGTATACTGCCTTCGCTTTTGGTGTTCCCCATGAGATCAACGGATTTCACCCCTACTCCATGAGTTCCATATACCCCTCGCACCCTCTAAGTCTTGCCGTTTCCCTCGCACCTCCGCGGTTAGGCCGCGGGTTTTAACGAGAGACTAACAAGACCACCTACACACCCTTTACGCCCAGTGATTCCGGATAACGCTTGGGGCCTCTGTATTACCGCTCCTGCTGGCACAGAGTTTGGAGCCCCTTATTCATGACCAGATCAATAAACTTTCTTGGTCATAAAAGGTTTTTACGTCCCGAAGGACTTCATCAACCACGCGGCGTCGCTCCGTCAGGCTTTCGCCCATTGCGGAAGATTCTCGACTGCGGCCACCCGTAGGTGTATGGACCGTTTCTCAGTTCCATCGGTGGGGGTCAGCCTCTCAGCTCCCCTACCCGTCATAGCCTTGGTGAGCCATTACCTCACCAACTAGCTGATAGGCCGCAGGCCGTTCCTTTAGCGATAAATCTTTACTCTTGCGAGACCATTGAGAATTGTCTAACCTTTCGGCTAGTTATGCTCAACTAAAGGGTACGTACCTACGTGTTACTACCTCGTTTGCCGTGGGTCTAAACCCACTCGACTTGCATGCCTTATCCACGCCGCCAGCGTTCATCCTGAGCCAGGATCAAACTCTAAAAAAAATGAATTTTTTAGAAATTACATTTGTTTGAACGGAACAAAACAAAAAATATCTTTATTATCTTCTATTTTGATTTTCAATTTTTGATCAGCCGACGTTTTGTCGGCCCCTCGACTTAAAGCGTCGAGGCTGACTCTAACCTGCTTGATGTACAGGTTAAAAATCATTGTTATTGTGTTATTTAGACCTCGGCTAAAAGCCTCGGTCTCCTAAATTTTTATAGTATCCTTCGCAGAGCTCAGGATTCTTAAAAATTTGGACTTGCTACTGCCTGCCAAACCTTACCATGGGTTCAAAGCAAACAGTTCTATTTCTTGTACTAATATTCCAAGTTGTCAAAGACCATTTTAAAACTGCTCCATATACTAAGGAGCCAAACCAGTATAGTCTATTTAAATTATTAGTCAACCCTTTTAAGGGGTGGGTGTTTATAAGCCGTTTTGGCTTAAGCTCCAGGCTAAATTAATGCTTTTGCTACTTAGCCTGATCTCTTTTGAAGTTCCTTATAAACATATACGGATGCTATTGCTGAAACAGGGAGTGACACTAAAGTACCTATAAACAATATGGATCCTAAAATGTTTATAAATATTATTACAATCCAAAATAGAAAAAGTTTCCAAAATAGTCCCTTCGTTATACGGTAACTTTCTTTCATTGCAGCAACAGGACCGAGGTTTTTATCAACCATTGCAATCTGTGAAAATGAAAATCTTATTGCCCAAAATAATCCGGGGATAATTAGAAGAACCAAACCTACTAAAACTAAAAGTGGAAAAAGAATAGATACTCCAATATACCTCCAAAATAATGGGTATGATTTGAACAAATCTTCAAACTCTACAGGTTGACCCTCATGAATCTTAAGAAATATGCGTATATAACCAATACCTGCGATTATAAGAACAATTACTGCGGTAAGCCCCAACAAAAAATTTTGAGGCATTGTTTTATCATCTGATAAATACCCAAGAACTATAATAAAAAGAGTTGCAAACACACTAATTTCGAAGTTTGCTTTATATACTTCCCAAGCGTGCTTTAAAGAAGCTTTTATTGTAAACATACAACTATTATAACATTTTTTTCATATTTGTGGTAGTATTGAAAGTGAATAATGCGAAAGGAGTCAAAACATGCTAACCAATACAAGCAGGGTGTAATACGCATCACCTCAAAGCCGATAGGCTTTTTTACTAATTCTTCAAATGACAAATCGGCAAATGATGCTGATGTGGTGATATATGAGGAAAACTTAAATTGTGCGTTAGACAAAGATTTAGTAGAAATTGAGATTATCGGAAAAGATTTTTATAGAGGAGAAAAGCGACAAAAAGGAAAAGTTGTTAAAATTTTAGAAAGAAATAAAACAGAATTTGTTGGTACATTAGAAAATTCTTCTAATGGAGGTAAGGGTTTATATTTTTTGCCAGATGATTGGAAGTTTTATAGAAAAATTGAATTAAAAAACTTTTCTAATGATGCAAAACCCGGAGATAAAGCACTTGTAAAACTTATTAATTGGAATAATCCAAACATCAATCCCACTGGAGAAATTATTAAAGTTATAGGTAAAAAGGGAGTGCACGAGACAGAGATGCAATCTATACTTTTAGATAAAGGAATTGTTTATGATTTCCCTGCTGACGTTGAAGAGGAGGCAGAAAGAGTGGCGGAGGAGTTTAGGAAAGAGACAGTGAATCCTGAAAAAAGCAATCAAAGAAGAGACTTCCGAAACATCACAACATTCACAATAGACCCAAAGGATGCCAAAGATTTTGACGATGCACTTTCATATGAAGATTTGGGTGGAGGTAAAATAAGGGTGGGTGTGCATATTGCAGATGTATCACACTTTGTAAGGCCAGGGAGCGCACTTGATCGCGAATCAAGAAAGAGAAGCTTTTCGACATATTTGGTGGATCGCACTATACCAATGTTGCCAGAAGTATTAAGCAATGATCTTTGTTCACTAAATCCAAATGTAGACAGGTTTGCTTTTGCTGCTGTTTTTGATATTGAATCTTCGACGGGAAAAGTTTTGGACAGATGGTTTGGTAAAACAGTAATAAATTCTGATAAGAGGTTTAGTTATGAGGAGGCACAGGAGTTGTTGGATGAATTTAAAAGAAGTGGACAAACGTACTCCTCCTCGTTAAGTCATGAGGGTTTAGGTTCTCGGAATAGTAGTTTCCCCACTTCCTTAGCGCCAATTGTTTCTGAACTCAATCGACTTGCCAATATCTATAGGGCGGAAAATAAGAAAAATGGAGCTATTGAGTTTGAGACCGATGAGGTCAAATTTGAGCTTGATGAGGAAGGCAAACCAATCCGTGTTTATAAAAAGCCGCGCTTGGACACAATGAAAATGATTGAAGAGTGGATGCTTCTCGCGAACCGTGAAGTCGCAAGGTTTATAAGTGAAAAAACAAAAACAAGAGGTGGAGCAGGTATATTTCGCATTCACAATCTTCCAAAAATGGAAAAACTCGAAGCTCTAGCTATTTTTGTACGTGCTCTAGGCCACGAACTTCCAATTAAAAACGGAGAAGTGTCTGCTAAGGATATAAATGCGCTCCTCATTGCCATTGAAGGACATGCATCTGAATCACTCATCAAAACAGCTGCTATAAGGTCTATGGCAAAGGCGGTTTATTCAACTAAAAACATCGGACACTTTGGTCTAGCTTTTGAATATTATACTCACTTTACCTCCCCTATCCGTCGCTACCCCGACCTTTTGGTGCATCGCATTTTAGAAAACCATATAAATAGCGGGAAAATTTCTAAAGATGAATTAGTTAAATTTGAAAAGATCGCAACTGAATGCAGTGATAAGGAAATTACTGTTCAAGAGGCGGAGCGGGAAAGTATCCGCTACAAGCAAGTTGAATTTATGCAAAATAAAGTTGGGCAAGAATTTGATGCCGTTATTTCTGGAGTGACCGAATGGGGTATGTATGTAGAAGATCCGGAAACAAAAGTTGAAGGCATGGTTCGCCTCAAAGATATTGAGGGTGATAACTTTGTATTAGATGAAAAAAATTATGCGATTGTTGGCGAACGTACCAAAACCAAATACTCTCTTGGTGACAAAATCCGCGTCAAACTCATCTCCGCCAACTTGGATCGCAAGACTTTAGATTTTAAGTTGGTTTGATTTTATACATCATATTCCTTCCCTTCTTCAAATACTACAAATTCAATACCAGAATTTTCTAAAAGCATTTTGGGAACTGAGTGGAATGGACCGATTTTATTTATATGATCACTGTGCTTTATGTGGCAAATTAAAACCTTTCAGATTGGCGTCGGTTTGTTGTATATATTGTGGTTAAAATAGCGATGCATCGCTATTTATATTTCGGCTGATAATCATCCAAAATTCATTGAAAGAGTTATATCCTCATTAAGGAGCAACGGTTATGACGTATATTGATTATGAGGTTGGATATGAGCGAAAAACCTTTGAACAGTTTTTTCGGTGTTGCGAAATGAGCGAAGAGGACGTATTGCATACCGAGGTTTCCCATGACTGCAAGCATCACTGGGTCCTTTGTGAACACAGCGGTATGCAGTCAAAAGGATCAAATCCAGTTTGCTACGAACGTTCGCGGTATCTTGGATATTCGCACTATGTCTGTACACATGGTTGTGGCACAGAAAGGTGGCCTGACAATTGGGGTCAGACTGTAGAAAACATTTTGAACGGGCGCCGTCTGATAGAAGAAATTGCTCAAAATAAGTTGATCTGACATTGCTCGCGCTCCTCAGTTGCCAGGCCAATCTCGCTTGGCAACTTTTTTATAAAATTATTAGAAGTGGCTAAACAAACAGAGCTATTTAGCTACAGCTACAGCTTCATCAAAAGCGATTGAAAGTAAGCGAGATACGCCGTCGCGACCCATGGTGACGCCGTAGATTATACCTGCTCGAGACATTGTTTCGCGGTTGTGTGTGATGAGTATGAGTTGAGAAAACTTTGAAAGATTTTCAATCATATCACCGTATTTTTTTGAATTTGCCTCATCAAGTGCTGCGTCAGTCTCGTCCAAAATAACAAAAGGAGGAGGATTTACTTGTGAGATCGCAAACAAAAGAGCGATTGAAGTAAGAGCCCTCTCTCCTCCCGAAAGCATTTCCAAACTTTTTACTCTCTTCCTAGGTAAAGATACTTCAATTTCCATACCGGCTACGTTCTCAATATCTTCATCTACCATCAAATCTTCGTCTTTTTTTATTTTCGTTTTTACGTTCTCAATTTTTAATTGGGCAGTCCCCCCATCGAACATAAGCGAAAAGTATTCCTGAAACGATTTATTGATTTTTTCTATGCCTTGCTTAAATTCAATATCGAGTTTTTCAAATAAATCTTTTATCAAAATATTTAATGATTCGGCAGATGTGTGCAAATCATTCAACTCCCTTTCTAAATACTGATCTCTATCACTGGTTTCCTGATACTCTTTCATAATATCTGAGCCCCCACCACCACCAAGCTCCTCAAGTCTGATTTTCATTTTTTCTAATTCTCTTCTGGACTCTTCTCTCGTAGTTTTTGCAAAGACGGGATCATCGATTTCTTCATTTTCAAAACCGACTATAGCTGTCCCTAAAAGCACCCCAGCTTCCTGGATTTCCCGTTTGAAATCATCATCTACCATGCGCAATCTACTCTCGTTGGCTTCAATCAAATTTTGCTTAGCTCTTAGTTCACTCTGCTCAGATGAAATCCTAAAAATTGTTTTTTCTGCGTCTCTTGTGGAGTCTTTGTCCTTCTCAATTGTGACTTTAATTTTTTCATAAGCTTGAGAAAGCTCTTGTAATTTTAAATCAATTTTTGACAGACTATTTTCAGCTTCTGACTTTTGAACTGATAGGTTGGTATTTATTTTGCGTATTTCGTCTAAATTTTTGGTATCAACGTGGCTTTTGTGTCTAGTGATAAAGTCTCTAATTTTTAAAATTATAGCACTCACTTCATTCAGTACGGTTATTTCCCTTTCAAGCTCTTCAACTTCACGAAGTAAGATAGTTTTATTTTCCTCTGACTTTTGTTCTCTCTCCAGTCTTTCAAGAGATCTTGTATTTGCAGAAATTTCACCTTCAATATGACCAATTTCTCGAGCCAAACTGTCTCGTTCTTGTCTCGATAATTTTATTTTGTCTTCTATGTCTAGTAGTTGGTTGGATTTAATATCCTTCTCGGAAGAATTTTCTAAAATATGTTTAGCCTCCTCCATTTCTTTTTCAAGTAATGAAAGTTGCTGAATTATTGGATCCTTTTCAGCATTAAGTTTTGCCCTTTCGGACTCTATATATTTTTTTTCTCGCTTCAAGTATTTGCGATAAAAATCTGTGAGCACTATTCTCAACTCTTCAGCTTTTTCTACCTTCTCCACCTGTTTTTTTAGAAACTTAAGATGAGGAGCAATTTCTCTTCTTAACGATTCAACCTGTTTAATATTTTCTTCTGTTCTTTCAAGTTTTCTCTCACTCTCTTCTCGTTTGTATTGATATATTTTGAGCCCTAAGGCATCCTCTATCATTTCGCGTCTTTCTTTTGGATTTGCACTCAAGATTCTATCTGCTTCTCCTTGAGAAATTATATGATGACCTGATGACCCTATATGTGCTTTAGCCAACACTTCGAAAATGTCTTTGAGTCTAACTTGGCTTCCGTTTAAATAGTATTCATTGGCTCCGTCCCTGTTTACAACTCTTTCTATGCTGATTTCATCAAAACCACCACTTTCTTCTGCAATAGCGGAGAAAAAATTATTTGTATTATCCAAAGTTACCTTTACCGATGCTCTGTTTGCTCTACTAATATCATTTGATCCATTCCAAATCATGTCCTCACCACGCTTCCCACGCATTGATTTCATAGACTGTTCGCCTAACACAAAGCGAAACGACTCTGCAACGTTTGATTTCCCACTGCCATTGGGACCTACGATTGCGGTAATGCGTGATTTGAAATGTAGCTCTGTTTTCTTAGCAAAAGATTTAAATCCAGCTATCTCAAGCGTCTTCAACATAGGTATAGTTTAAAACGAAAAACGCAAAACTCAAAGTATATAAAGGTTTCAATCCTGGATTTTAAGCTTTTCGCTTTTAGCTTTGCACTATTATTACCATCCCTTTTCTTTCAGTGCCTTGCGGGCTGCGCCTTGTTCTGCATCTTGCTTCGAATCGCCTTCGCCTTCTGCTACCAACCTCTCATTTAGGAAAACGCCAACTGTAAATTTTTTATCATGATCAGGACCAACTTCCTTAATTGTTTTGTATGAAGGTGTGATGCCTACAATATCCTGCGCTTTTTCTTGAAATTTACTTTTGGCATCAATCCAAAGCTCTTCCTTTACTATTTTTTCAGTCATTGGTGAGATATATTTCATTATAAAATCTTTTGCAGAATCATATCCTTGGTCAAGGTAAATTGCTCCGATTATTGCTTCAAGTGCATTTGCTAAAATATATTGTCGTGCCCTGCCCACATCTTTTGCTTCTCCCCTTGAAAGGAGTAAGTATTCATTGACTTCCAGATTCCTAGCCACATCAGCACAAGTTTGAGCATTCACAAGAGCACTTCGAATAGAAGTAAGGTCGCCCTCATTTTTATCAGGATAAAGTTCGTATAGATAATGAGTTATTACCAACTCAAGTACAGCATCACCCAAAAACTCTAAGCGCTCATTATGCCCTCCTTTTATTCCACGATTTTCGTTCAAGTATGATCGGTGGGTGAACGCTTGCTTGAGGATATGTTTATCGCTAAAGGAGATATTTATAAGTTTTTCAAATCCTGCGAGATCTTTTTCTTTCATAAAGTAAGTTACAAAGTTTGAAAGGCGCAAGTTTGAAAGTTCATCTTTCTAAACTTTTAAACTTTTTACTTTCTAACTTTTTACTAGTAAATTTATCGCTTTTGTCACTATCGGTAATATATCATCATAGAAATTCAAATCAAGAATATCGGCAAGCTTAAACCATTTTACATCATCCAAGCCGCCACTTTTTTGTAGAGAGACATCAGTATAATCAGCTTTACCTAAATAATATTGTACTCTTTTCTTAACTTTACCCTTTTCTGGGTCATATGTAGTATATTCAGTATTTCCTAAAGCCTCACCAACTTCGATATCGATACCTAGCTCATCTTTAATAGCTTTTTTAAGCTCAGTATCAATTTTTTCATTTGCATCAATATGACCTTTTGATAAGGTCCAATGCCCGAAAACATCGTGTACCAAGCAAAGGAAAATGTCATCACCCTTTTTAGAATATATTACTGATCCTGCCAGGGCTTCTTCTATTGGTGGCTTCTTTTCGTGAGCTTTATCGTCTTTACCTGGCTCACCCATTTCTTTGTAAATAGCTCCCAAAACTCCATTAACAAACTTACTAGAAGTCTCTCCACCAAATTTTTTAGCGAGTTCTATGGCTTCATTTATTGCTACTTTTGGAGGTACTTGTTCGCGGTCGGAAAAAAGTAGCTCGTAAAGACCTAGCCGTAGGATATTTCTATCCATTATACTGATTTTGTCGATCGGCCACTCAGGAGCTGCTTTTCCTATAATGTCATCAAGGTCACTTTGTTTTGAAATCGTGCCTTTTAGAAGTGCTTTTGCAAAATGATCCTCTCCCATACCAGGTGCAAACTCCTCTGCATTTCGTTTCAATATTTCTTCAGGTTCAATTTTCCTTTCACTAAAATCCCACTCGTATAGAGTTTGTAAAACTGTTGATCTTGCAAGGTGCCTATTTGCCATAATGTAAAATTTCTAATTAGAATAATTATACTAACTATTCAAAATAATTGCCAACACCCAAATTCTAATTTGGGGATTAGACTTCAGTGCTTGTTTAGATATTAGAGCACTGAGAATAAATTAGAAATTACTTTTGAGCCTTAGCCTTTTCTTTAGCTTTTTTGCTTTTTCTTTCGATTTTAGATGAAACGTTTAGCACTTGTTTACCCTTATATTTGCCGCAAACTGTGCAAACCATGTGAGGAGCCTTTGGACTACCGCACTCTTTACACAAAGTTAAAGCTGCATCCTTAAGTGCATGGTGGCTTCTTGTATTGCCCCTCTGGGACCTCGTATGTCGCATTCGTACTACCATAGTGAAAACATATTACTATATTCCTCAAAATTAGGCAAATTCCACACAAAATACACATTGTTGCAAGAGGTAGTTAGGTCTTTTGCATTTTTATAAAACTAGTTCGATGGATGGCAGACGATCCATATCTTTTAATAGCTGTAAGATGCCTAGCTGTGCCATACCCCTTATGAACTTCAAACCCATACTCAGGGTATTTTTTGGCGAGTCGGCACATGCGGCGGTCGCGAGTGACTTTGGCTACTATGGAAGCGCATGCAATGAAAACATTTTTTTCGTCCCCTTTTATGATTGTTTTTTGATTTTTAAATTCTTCTGGTGCTTTGAGTCCTCCATCCAACATTACAGTAAATCTGTTAAACACTCGGTTTTTAATAGATTTGGTTTCTTCCCCTCCCCTGCTTTTGGGTAAGGGCACACTTACTCCAGAGAATACTGGAGCTGAGGGGTTAGGGGTGAGGTTTTTTAAGCATTTCTTAATTCCCCATTGAATCGCTTTTGAAATTCCTTTTTTATCAATTATTGTATTTGAAATATGAGAAATAGCGTAATCAACTTTCCCTTCTTTTTTTAATTTTAAAATGTAGCGATTAATCGCTACACGTTGATAGTGAGAAAGCTTTTTTGAGTCTTTAAGTTTATTATTAAAAATATTTTTTAATATCCATTTACCAACTCTTTCATCCCCCGCAAATGCGCATATTGTTACTGGCCCCGCCAAAGGCCCCC
>CAYVXT010000054.1:0-11217 GCA_964455485.1 uncultured Candidatus Saccharibacteria bacterium | reverse complement strand
GCGAAGGAGATAACCTTGAATATGAAACTGAAGTTAAGGAACCAGAAGAGGTGCATAATATGCTGACAGTTTTGAATTGGTACCCTATGGTAGAAGTTAAAAAGACGAGAAAAAAAGGAAAGCTGGGAGAATACGAATTTTGCTTGGATCATGTAGAACAACTCGGAACTTTTGTAGAAATAGAAAAGCTTACAAGTGATGATGCTGACCCCAATGAAGTTAGAGAAGAATTGTTCAAAGAATTAGAGCTGCTCGGTCTTTCGAGAGAAGACGAAGAGATTAGGGGATATGACACCCAAATTTATCAGCTAGGATTAAATAAATAAGTATATGTCTATAAAAATCACATATTTTGTTCATGGAACTACTACTGACAACGAACAGCATGTTTCTTCCGGTTGGAAGGATGTTGAACTATCGGAACTTGGTATACAACAATCCAAGGATTTGAAAGAGAAAACTCAAGACAAAAAATTTGATGTTGTTTTCTGTTCAGATTTAATACGAGCACAGCAGTCAGCTAAGCTCACTTGGGAAGGTGTGTACGAAATTATTTCCGATGCGAGATTGAGAGAATGTAATTATGGCGATTTGAACGGAGCTTCTTCTGATATTGTTGAACCAATGCAGGAAGAAGAATGTCTTGAAAAACCGTTTCCAAACGGCGAGAGTTATGAAGATGTAAAAACTCGCGTAGCTGATTTTCTCGAATTTTTAAAGCAGAATTATGACGGCAAGCATGTAGCGATAGTGGCTCATAAAGCTCCGCAAATCGCTCTAGAAGTATTGCTCAACAACAAAACATGGAAACAAGCTCTTGCCGGAGACTGGCGTAAAACTAAATCCTGGCAACCTGGATGGGAATATGGTCTATAAAATAGTTCCTGTAAGTAGCCCGCAAGACTTTTAATTTTCCCCAATTTCTACTACACTTGGGGCATGAACCATGGCATGAGACAAGTTCTGGATCTGGTAGCAAATTTCCAGGTCAAAGCCCAAATGATTAATAGGTACGACAAAAATCCATTTGTCGTGGGGGACAATATTGCCGAGCATTTGGCTCGTGCAGCACGTCTTCTGGTTTACATAACCCCCGACCTCCAACAGGAGTTTCCGGGAAAGCCAGGGCTTGTAGAAGAAGTTTTCTCTTGCCTCCTGGTCCATGATGACGATGAGATTATTGCTGGTTTCGATATTCCAACCGTCATTAAGAACCATAATGTGAATGATGACGAAGAGATCAAACAGTTTTCTGCTGCAGTTTCTGGTCTGCCGGAACATGTCAAAGGATTTCTGATCGGTCGTTTTAGTTCTTTCAGGAATCGAGATACTTTGGCCGCTAAAATTGCCAAAGCTCTCGACAACATCACTGGCAACCAGTTGGTAATTGAGCAGAGCGGTCTGGTTAATCCGGATTCGGCCCGGTTTTGCATCGAGTATGCAGAAAAGGTGAAAGGTATCTCAAAGACTACTGACGCCTTAATTGAAGCTCAGGTGCAGCAGATAATCGATTGGAGGAAGAAGGCAAAAGAGCTTCTCGAGATCGACATTACCACTCACAAGCTCGACCCATCGAAAGCCTACACTCCGCTTAACCAGCTTTAGTTTGCTCTATTTCCATTAGATTGGGCTGACTCCGGTTGGCCTTTTCTTTTATCTAAATTTCCGGCAGAATGCATGCAATTATGAGTTATCCAAGGCATCACACTATAGATCACTATCTGAAAAAAGTTCGTGCTCATCACGAGCCTTATATTGATGAAATTCTTGGGAAAGAAATCATTATATTTCCTGGAGTTATGTCTCCAAAATATGATAGATCTTCAAGGATAATGATTTCTTTAATGCCCAAGCAAGAAGGAAAAGATGTACTAGAAATTGGCTGCGGTAGCGGAATAATTTCTTTATTTTGCTGCTTCCAGGGAGCTAAATCTGTAACATGTTTAGATATAAATGAGGAAGCGGTACAAAACACCAAAGCTAATTTTGAAAAATATGGTTTTAACGATACTTGTATTCTTCATTCAGATTTGTTTGAAAAGGCATCAGATAAAAAATTTGACACTATAATTTTTAACGCTCCTTATCATGGAAACAAAGCGGAGGACGTTCTAGAGTTAGGCACTTCTGATCATAACTATCAAACACTCCAAAGATTTTTTAAAAAAGCGATAAATTATATGAAAGAAAATGGTCGTATAATACTGGGATTTGCTAATACAGGTGATAACGACCTGCTCAAAAGGATGATTGCAGAAAATGGGTTTTAGATCGAGAAACTCATTACTCAAGAAACTGGGGATAGGACTAAGTTTTTGTATATTATACAGCGATTCCGGAGATCACACCTAAGTAGAGGTTGTAACTCTAAGTTAGATAATCAAAACCCCGCGGCTAACAGCGCGGGGAATGGTTTAACGATATTTCGCCAATTCGGCGACTACCTTCGGACAGGAATTTATCATCTGTCCGGCGCGAGAAGTTAGTCTATACAGACTTTTCTCGTCGGTTTCAAAATACCTTGCACTCGTGTCCTCCATTGTTGGGCCACGCCGTAGAGTAAGTGGGAATGGACTGTTAAGGCTACAATCGATTCTGCATACACTTTCGTGCCCAACCTCTACAGTAATGACATTTCCCGCTACTGTAACTATGGTGGGAAGATCAACAACTTCCCTGAGTGCCTGTACCTCTTTGTCTATCTCCTCAGAGATTAGAAGTACGATATTGTCTGACATCATCTTCAATAATATATTAAATATTTAACTTTGTCAACTTAAATAAAAAAGGAGGCCCGGTGCTAAGAAGCATCCGGGCCCTTCCTGGGAGAATCAGTCCAGGAAGTTTATGTAAACTATACACCCATCATATATACTTGTCAAGTTTAATTGTGAATAACGATTTTCAATTGTTTCTAAAAAAATAGTCCTAATTTTCGGTTTTGGTATAATCAGTCTATGAAATTAAATAATCTGACAGATGAAGAGAAAAAAGTAATTCTTGAAAAGGGTACTGAAATCCCATTTACAGGGGAGTATGATAAATTTTTTGAAACTGGAACTTATGTTTGCAGGCAGTGTGATGCACCTCTTTATTATTCAGATGACAAATTTGATTCAGGCTGTGGATGGCCAAGTTTTGATAAAGAAGTAGCCGGATCTGTTGAAAGGAAAATTGATAAGGATGGTGTGAGAACAGAAATAACTTGTGCTAATTGTGGTGCGCATCTAGGTCATGTTTTTGAGGGAGAGCAATTGACTCCTAAAAATGTTAGGCACTGCGTAAACTCCATTTCAATGAAATTTGTACCAAAAAACTGAGCACAATAAAAACTATGTTGTTGTAATTATATTCATTACTGGTTTGCTATAATAAGATTATGGAAAAAGTTAAGATTGAAAACAATTTATTTACTGGAGGGTTTTGGATAATGATGTGGTTGTTTACCGTAGGGCTTTTAAATTTGAGTTTTGGGCAAGGAGTAACAGCTTTATTGCTTTGGCCATATTATTTGGGCAAAGCTTTGGCATTCCTTTTGCAGTAGTATAATTTTATTTGCAATTTAATTTTAGTTTATGAAAATAAACCCGTATTTAAATTTTAATGGAAATACTGAAGAGGCTTTTAATTTTTATAAATCAGTTTTTGGTGGTGAGTTTGGAGCCTTGATGAGATTCAAAGATATGCCAGAAGGTGATAGTAAAATGCCAGAAGTGGAAGGGGAGCGAATAATGCATATCGCCCTACCTTTAGGGGAAGCAATGCTCATGGGGACTGATGCTTCAGAGTCCATGGGTCAAAAGGTTGTGTTTGGAAACAACTCATATATCTCTATTCATCCTGACACTCTTGAGGAAGCACAAAGAATATTTGATCAACTTTCTGCGGGTGGTAAAGTTGAAATGCCACTCCAAAAACAATTTTGGGGTTCATACTTTGCATCATTTGCTGATAAGTTTGGTGTGCAATGGATGGTAAATTATGATGATAAAAGCAATCAATAGAAAATAAAATCACAAGCCACCGCAAGGTGGCTTGTTAGGTGTGATCAAAGGTACTACCAACCAACGTGGATGTTTCTAAATTTCACATCCATAAAGTCGGTGCGGATCCCGCTCAAACCTTCTTTAAATGGTGGGCCGGCGATATCGCCATTGTCACAAGCATCAGCTACTTTTTGCCAAACACCATCTGAGTAAAAGAAAAGTTCAATTTTAGCGGCGCAGCTAGGTTCGCTTCTCACAGTGGCTTTTAAACCGAACCACTTTTCTTGAGGTATCAAATTTGGCGAAGCCTCTCTACTGTAAACACCAGGGAATAGGTTTGGAGGGTAACTCAGGGTGTGATAGGTGCCCCCAAACTTCTTTTTGATTACCGGCCGACCATCAACTCGGATCCCTGCGTAGTAGAGATTGTTTTGGTCGTTGTATCTGAGAAAGGCGAGTACCCCGTTTGATTCGTTGCGGTTTTCGCTTTTGCTCAAGTTTGTTTTTGAAATCAAAAATGAAAAGCGGAAAGAAATGTCTTGCAAAGACCTCCTGATAACAAGTCGGAAGATGTTTTGAGGGTGGAATCCTTGGTCAGTATCTTTCGGATTGTTTTTGGCGTAGAGTAAACGCCACCGATTTGTTTCTTGCAAGCTTCCATGGACAGTGTTTGCTTCACCTAACATATAGTTGAAGTATGCTCCTGAAGATACCCAGAACAAAGAGCTTTTGCTCTCATCCATTTTTCCAGCTTCCTCAATACTTCTGAAAAAAGCTGCTCCGCTTGTGAAAAGTGCCACCAAGACAATCCATCTATACATGCTGCAAATATCCTCTGTTTATAAGAATAAGTTGAGGTGCTGAATATTTAATGAATGATTTTGATATAATATATGCATGGAAAATTGTATTTTTTGTAAAATAGTTAAAAAAGAAATTCCGGTAAATATTGTATATGAAGATGAAAACTTTATTGCTTTTATTGATATAAACCCTACAGCGCCTGGCCATTGCCAAGTAATACCAAAAAAACATTATAGGTGGGTGTGGGACCTGCCTGCGCAGGCAGGTGTACCCGGAAGCATAGGAGAATATTTTGAAGTTGCACAGAAAATTGCAAAGGCACAAATGAAAGCCTTTGATACTGATTGGGTGCTTTCAAAAATAGTAGGTGAAGATGTTGAGCATGCTCACATATGGGTCTATCCAAATTCAAACATAAAAGGAGACAAGAAAGACTTTGAAGGGAATGCAGAGAAACTAAGAGAGTTTATTTAGTACTTTAGTTTGTATGCCTTTTTTGCACCTGAAGGTACCTCTTTAATTTCCTCAAACTTATATTTATTCAAACCCTCGCAACTATTTTTTACAGACTCGGTCACCAATATTTCACCTTTTTTTGCAATATCTTCGCCAAGCTTACTTGCGGCGTTTACTTCGGTACCGAATACATCAGCATCTCCAATCCTCAATACTTTACCAAAGCCAAGTCCGACACATAGCAGCACGTCTTCTTCTGCTGGTCGTTTTTTGTTGTAAACGGCAAGTCTCTTTTGCATCTCAATTGCAGATTGTAGAGCCTTACCAACATTTCTAAATATGACTAAGTAGCTGTCGCCCTCAATTTTCAATAGAATGCCATCGTTATCTTCCAATATAGGTATCAATAATCTTTGAGACTCATAAATGGTTTGTAAGAAATGTATTATCCCAAATTTTTCTACATTTCTTGAAAAACCCGAAAGGTCAGTAAACATTACACACCAATCTTCGCCAAACAAATCCCATATTCTTCGATCTATCTTTTCCTTGTTTGCGCCCTTTAAAAGCCTCTCTTTTATAAGGTTTTCAAGGCGATCTTCGGAGGCGGAAGTTAAAATGGCTTTTTTGTATGACATGGTGTTTTGTAAAATATGCTTATAATTTGAGATTTATCAATATGTTATCATATACAAATGGGATTTTTGAAAAAGACATTTGTTGCCATCCTTTTGCTTGGCAGTATGGGTCTTACTACTTATGAAATTGCCTCTTATCTTGAATCTCCTTGTGATGAACCATTAAAGTATTCAATAGGAAGACTCGATAGTCAATTTGGAATTTCTAAAAATGAGCTAAAGCTCAGACTTGAAAGATCGGAAAGTGTTTGGGAAAGCGCAATAAACCGCGAACTATTTGTTTATGATGATTCGGCTCCGTTTAAAATAAACCTTGTATATGATGAAAGACAAATGGAAACAGTGGCGCGTGACAGGACGGAGTCCGGCTTAGATGCTGCTGAGAAAATTTTAAGAAAGTTAGACACAGATTTTGTAACTATGAAAAAAACTTATGAATCAGATGTAGTCAACCATAAAAAAATGGTCGATACATTTGAGGCGAAGCAAGCCACTTATTCAAACACAGTAAATTATTGGAATTCACACGGTGGCGCTCCTGTAAGCAAATTTGCAGAACTTGAACAGCAACGTATATCGCTAAACCAAGAAGCTCAAATATTAAATAATGAAGTCATTGCTCTCAATGCTAAAGCAAAGGATCTGAATAGACTCTTGTCAGAAAGGAATAATGCTGCAGAAGCATACAATTTGGTGGCAAAGGCTTACAATCAAAAATATGGTAAAGCTGCAGAATTTGATCAGGCCGTATATGTTGGTGATGCGATAAATATTTATCAATTTGAAACCAAAGACGATTTGGATCTTGCTATTGCTCACGAGTTAGGACATGCTCTAGGTATGGGTCATGTAGAAAACCAAGAATCAATAATGTATTACATATCAAAAGAGGGTGATGACCATAATTTCAAACCTACTCCTCAAGACATAACTGAACTCAACCGAGCTTGCAAGATAAAATAAATGAAAATAAATCGAGATAAAATAATAGAATTGGCATGGTTTATAGTTGTGGTGGCGTTATTTGTGATATCACTAAAAATGCTGAGGTCCGGTGCGCTCAAAGAACAAGTTCAGATGTTTGGAATCTTAGGACCTTTAGTTATTTTTGTTCTCAAATCTCTTACACTTATAATTGCACCTCTTGGTGGAACCCCAATATATGTCATCTCTGGTGCGCTTTTTGGGAAGCTTAATGGTCTAATACTAGTGCTTGCTGCCGATATATTTGGTTCATCGGTATGCTTCTTTTTAAGTAGGAAATACGGTCCGAGAATTTTGAATACGTTTGCTGGGTCACAAAACGTAAATAAAATAGTTAGCACTGTTTCAATATTAAACAACACAAAATCATTTTCAAAAGCAAGGTTAGGTTTTATCAGTATGCCAGAACTCCTTGCTTATGCTTCTGGGCTTAGTAAAATAAATTTTTGGACTTTTACTTTCATAAACGCTATTTTTTATATACCGGTCGACTACATTTATGTTTTTTTGGGTTCTGAAGTAGCTGATATTTCTGCAAAATATTTTTTTATATTCCCAGCGATGGTATTTGTAATGACTATTTTTGGAGCTGCTCTGTTGTATAAAGATTATCAAAAAGCTGAAGGGATGTAGGGGGTTTTGCGCTTTTTGCTAAGAGCTTAGAGTTGGAAAACCTTTTAGTTTGAGGTATATTTCTTTAAGCTAAAGCGTCGGCTTTGGTAGAGCAAAATGCCGTTGTAGCTCAGTTGGTAGAGCACCCCCATGGTAAGGGGGAGGTCATCGGTTCAATCCCGATCAACGGCTCCAAAATCAAACTCAGTGGTTTTTCAGAAGCGGAAATTCGCGCGGTGCGAAGCGCCGCGTAAGGAGGAATGGCGTTTCCGCGCGCTTCGCGCGCGTGCATTGTGAGGTTCAATCCGAAAATTTTCTGGAGGGAGGATTTTTTCAAAAGGAGGTCTTCCGATTCCGCGATTTTTCCCAGTGTTGAAGCGTCCGTAATCCAGTTGCGGACAGGTTCAACCCAGGCGGCTGGGGCTCGTTCAAGGCGGACAATTTTTTCTTCAATTGTCCGACGCTCACCCGCGAGAGCGCGACGGCGTGACAAGTAATCTTCTCGCTCTAAATCTTCGGCAACGTATAAATCTGTCAGGCGCGATATTTTGCGAGAAATATCTTCGCACTTGTCGCGCAGTTCTTGAACGGATCCTGCCGCCGTTTGAGAGGCACTCACAGCCTCTTTTTCAAGCAATACGGAAAATGGAGAAATCCATTCCTGTGGCATAAAATATCCTGAAAGAAGTGCTGAAAGTTGCGAGTCCAAAAGCTCGCTTCGCACTGGCACTTCTTTGCATTTGGTGGCTTTGTTTTTGCGGGTGCAACGATAATAAGTGTAGTGATGTACGTTGCCGTTTTTCTGATGTTTTTCTTTCACCTCGGCTGTTATGCCCATACCGCAAAAACCGCATCGCAAAAGTCCGCAATATGGAGCCGGATCAGTTTTGATAGCCGGAGTGCGTCCGCGACTTTTCAAAATAGTGTTAGCTTTGTCAAAAAGAGATTTTGAAATGAGAGGAGTGTGAGTGCCTTCGTAAATTTCTCCGGCATAGCGGAATTGACCGTAATAAAATGGATTTTGCAAAATGAAAGAGATGCGCGAAATGTGAATTCGGCGATTTCCTTTAGACATCACACCTGAGTTTTCTAGAAAAAGTGTGAGCTGATCCAATGTAAATTTTCCGCTTGCATATCTTTCAAATATTTCGCGCACAAGAGCGGCATTTTTCTTGTGAACTTTTATGGTTTTGGTGCTCGGATCATTCAAATATCCGATTGGCGCAAGAGCGGGATAAATTCCTTGCCTCGCTTTTTGACGCAGACCGCGAGCAGTATTAGCAGATAATTGCCGGATATACTCGTTTGCCATCCCCAACTCAACTGACATCATAAGCACATTATCATTCGGATAATGCGAGCGGTCATGTGTTTGAATATGCTTGATAATATTTTGCTGTAACAACCATTGTATCTGTCCGCCGTCTACCGGATTTCGCGCCAGTCGATCAATTTTCCAGCAAATAATTCCTTGGGCTTCGCCATGCTGAATGCGCGACATCATATCGCCGAATATTAGTCGGCCCGGCTGTTTAGCGCTTTTCTTTTCCACAAATTCCTCAACGATTTCCAAATCTTCCTTTTTAGCAAGCGCACGAAGCTCGGCAAGTTGAGCTTCAATACTCAAAACTTGTTTGTCTTCAACATCTGTACTTTTGCGCGCGTATAAAAAATATTTGTTCATATAACTCAAATGGCTACCCCGGTGCACACAATCCAAGTCGCCTTGAACTGTTCCGAGGTAGCCATTAGAAAAGACGACTGGTCAGACTGGTTGCGCTTTTAGTATAACATAATTTAAAAATCAAAAAAATTATAAACAGAAAACCCATCCACCGTAGCGAACAGATTTTCTGTTGCTGATGGATGGGCTTACTCAAACCCTTGGCTTGAGAGACTCAAATTCGGTTTTCTTGGAGAGATGTGTCTCTGTGTAGTATTGCATGAGCCAGCACTTGATGGTAACAGCACTACCATCGTGATGTTTGAGCGGTTTATCATCAAGAGAGAAATCTAACTCTGTCTTGGTGTGCGGTTTCCACTGCGCTCCTTCCCAGCAAGGGTCGCCGTCTTCGTCGTGGCGTGTCGGTTCTAAAACCCGGACCCACTTGCACTTCACAACAATACGATTTCCTGCGCGAGTAATAGATTCCACCTCTCCCTCAAAGTGGGTATGGCTGTAATCCGTGTTGCTAAGATGGGTAAGTCCCATCCCGACTACCTCATCCCAAGAAATATAAGGCATGTGTTCTCCTTTCAGTAATCCGAATCATTCGGATATCCATCCAAGTCAGCTTTCATCAAATCATTGAATCGAGCTTGGTCTACCGCTCTTTGGTGTTTGCCGGCAGATTTGCACGCCAAGCAAATCTGCTTATCTTGAAAACCAGACGATCCATATACAATAACGAGGGTATGGCATTGTGCGTGTTTGGCACAATAATCACATTTGGCATATTTGGTCTCGTCAGTAATTTCGACTTCATGGCTCATAATGCTTCTCCTTTTCAAGGTTCTTTCTATTGGAAATAATATGTCAGTTAAAATTATCTGCTTGAAAATATGTAAAATATGCAAACATTTGGGCAGTATCGCAAAAATCTCTTGAAAATACTGGCTTGCAAATTAACTAAATGTGTACTAATATCAGTCCACATTATGAAAGAAATTAAAGGTGTATTAAAACAACTAGGATTCAGCGACTTGGCCGAACAGGTGTATTTTGTATTGCTCAAAAAGGGTTCTTGTTCCATAGCCGAGCTAGCTCAATTTACTGGCAAGCATAGACCAGCGATATATAAAATTATTCCCGAGCTTTTGTCTGTAAATCTTGTAAATAAATCGACCAAAGGCAAGAGAATAGTTTATAAAGCCGAATCTCCCGCGACTCTTTCCGCTTTATCTAAGAAGCAAATTGAAAACGTAAATTTGGCTCTGCCTGCTTTACTTGATGCATTTCATAATAAAGATAAAAAGCCAAAGATCTCGTTTTTTGAAGGCAAAGAAGGTATTGCCACTGTTTACGAACAGCTTATATCCGGAACAAAAAAGGAAGAAGCTATATATCGCTATGAATCGCCAAGAGATTATAAGAAAAACAAGAGATATTACCCATCTCTATATTGGAAAAGAGCTGGAGCGAGCGGAGATATAGATAAATATGTAATAACAAACCTAAAAACTCACGAGAAGCGACACAAAAATCTCAATCGTTTTTCAAAAGCGGTTAATATACCATTTGATGATAACATCACTCAAATTATCGGAAACGGAAAAGTAATTTTTATAGATTTTGATACTGAAACAGCAATAGTTATTGAAAACAATCGCTTTGCAGATTTCCAAAAATCAATTTTTAAAATTCTTTTTGAAAAACTTTAAGGGAGCTTTTTATGTCCGCGCACGGGCGGGTTGGGGCAAGGACATATGAATTTGCAGACCTCCTTTTGAAAAAAATCCTCCCTCCAAAAAATTTTCGGATTTATGCCTTCTGAACCTCACTCGCGCGCGAAGCGCGCGGAAACGCCATTCCTCCTTACGCGGCGCTTCGCACCGCGCGAATTTCCGCTTCTGAAAAACCACTGAGTTTGATTTTGGAGCCTCTATTGTACTCCGCTAGAACCTATTTTTCCACTGAATGATTCGCACGCTCCGCGCGCGTGGTGGTTTTGTATTTCATCTTACGCTCGACGCAAAGTGCTAACTCCGACAGAAGAATTCCGCTCGGCTCGCTGTGC